>NZ_JAFBKA010000019.1:0-133654 GCF_022760795.1 Pseudomonas sp. BP01 | reverse complement strand
TGCTTGATTCGATTTGTTAAAGAGCGTTTGGTTAAGAGCTTTTCGTCTCAACCGAGGCGCGCATTCTACGCTTTCCTCAGAGCCTGTCAAGCGTTTATTTTGAAGTTTTTTGCGAGAAACTCGTTTAGCTTCAAACACTTAACTCGCTTCGATCTCTCGTAGCGGGAGGTGAATCATACAGCGTTTATAAGCGCTGTCAACCACCATTTCAACCGCTTGCGATCAGTTGATCGTAGCCCTTTCAGCATCACCTTAACTACTTAACTCATTGAATCTCAAGGAGTTTGTCGTTCCGATGTCGCTGGAAGTGGGGCGCATTATAAGGGGATTCGGAAGGGCGTCAACACTTAATTTCAGTTATTTGAAATATTCCAGGCGAAGACCATATCAAGGCCATCAGGTGGCCGCCACAACACATTCAGCGCCTGTGAGATCGAGCGCCGCGCGGGCGGCGCTCGATCTCACAGGCGCTGAAAGACCCAAGGCGAACACTGCCGAAATGCCCAAGGCGAACACCCCCAAAAACAAAGCGGGGAGGCCTTTCGGCCTCCCCGCTTCTATTATAGCTACACCTACAAGCGCTCACTCAGCCTTGAGGGTAACCCGTGCAAATGACTTTTTGCCCGCCTGGCACACATGGGTGGCACCCAGCGCAAACACGAAGTCACGATCCACTACCGCACCATCGACTTTAACAGCGCCGCCACTCAGCAGGTCCCGCGCCTGAGCCGAGTTCTTTACCAGGCCAGCCCGGTTCAGCACGGCAGCAATCGGCAAGTCTTCCGCTGCTGCCACTTCGACTTCCGGCAGGTCTTCCGGCAACTCGCCTTCTTTCATGCGGTTACCTGCACCACGGTGAGCGTTGGCCGCAGCCTCCTCACCATGGAAGCGCGCAACGATCTCTTCGGCCAGCTTGATCTTGATGTCGCGCGGATTGGCACCCTTGGCGACATCAGCACGGAACTGCTCGATCTCTTCCATCGAACGGAAGCTCAACAGCTCGAAGTAACGCCACATCAAGGTATCCGGGATAGAGACCAGCTTGCTGTACATCACCCCCGGCGCTTCCTGGATACCTACATAGTTGCCCAGCGACTTGGACATCTTCTTCACGCCATCGAGCCCTTCGAGCAACGGCATGGTCACGATGTTCTGCGCTTCCTGGCCATAGGCGCGCTGCAGCTCACGCCCCATCAGCAGGTTGAACTTCTGATCGGTACCACCCAGCTCGACGTCCGCCTTCAGCGCCACCGAGTCATAGCCCTGCACCAGCGGGTAGAGGAACTCGTGAATGGCGATCGGCTGGTTGGTGGTGTAGCGCTTGTCGAAGTCGTCGCGTTCAAGCATGCGCGCCACGGTGTACTGCGACGCCAGGCGAATGAAGTCAGCCGGGGTCAGCTTGTCCATCCAGGTGGAGTTGAACGCAACCTCGGTCTTGGCCGGGTCGAGAATCTTGAACACCTGCTGCTTATAGGTCTCGGCGTTGTCCAGCACCTGCTCACGGGTCAGCGGCGGGCGCGTGGCGCTCTTGCCGCTGGGGTCACCGATCATGCCGGTGAAGTCACCGATCAGGAAGATGACCTGGTGGCCCAGCTCCTGGAACTGACGCAGCTTGTTGATCAGCACCGTGTGGCCAAGGTGCAGGTCAGGCGCGGTCGGGTCGAAGCCGGCCTTGATGCGCAGAGGCTGGCCGCGCTTGAGCTTCTCCACCAGTTCCGACTCGACCAGTACTTCTTCCGCGCCGCGCTTTATAAGCGCCAGCTGCTCTTCAACCGACTTCATAGACAAACCCGCAAGGCTCAGATTCAGGGGGAGCCAACCATACAAGATCGGCCGCCAAATACAAGTTTCGCAAAGGAATGTGACCCGGGCACGGGCTTGCGGCGTCTACGCGCCCTTGCGTGAAAATGGATTTGGTTATATTTTATACAGTTATTTCATCTTCATCATGTCATTCATCTTTTCCATTTCACTTTTTTCAAAGTCACCTTACCCATGACCAACCAACCGCCTAAAGCGCCCCCGCTTTATCCGAAAAGCCATCTGTTGGCGGCCAGCGGCATTGCCGCCCTGCTGAGTCTGGCTTTGCTGGTATTCCCCTCCAGCGAAGTGGAAGCCAAGAAAACCACCCTCAACCTCGAGCTGGAGAGCCCTGCCGAGCAGCTGAAAGACGAATCCCGCGCTGCGCCCCTGGTGCACGCCGAAGGTGAGCAAGGCTCGCCATTCGCCCAGATCGAAGAAGCCGCCCCCAAGACCCAGGCGGCCGAGCAACCCGCCCCTGCCGCCGAACCCGTCGCCGAAGCCGCCAAGGAGCCTGGCCACCGCGAGGTCACCGTGGCCCGTGGCGACACCCTGTCGACCCTGTTCGCAAAGGTCGGCCTGCCGAGCAATGCCGTGCACGATCTGCTGGCCAGCAACAAGCAGGCCAAGCAGTTCAGCCAGCTCAAGCACGGCCAGGTACTGCAGTTCGAGCTCGACAAAGACGGCCAACTGGCCAGCCTGCACAGCAAGGTCAGCAACCTCGAAACCATTCGCCTGACCAAGTCCGCCAAGGGCTACACCTTCAACCGTGAAATCAGCAAGCCCGTGGTGCGCACTGCCTACGCCCATGGCGTGATCAAGAGCTCGCTGTCGGCTTCGGCCCAGCGCGCCGGCCTGTCCCACAGCATGACCATGGACATGGCCCGGGTGCTGGGTTACGACATCGACTTCGCTCAGGATATTCGCCCGGGCGACGAGTTCGATGTGGTCTACGAGCAAAAGGTGATGGACGGCAAGGTCGTCGGCACCGGCAACATTCTGTCCGCCCGCTTCACCAACCGCGGCAAGACCTATACTGCCGTGCGCTACACCAACAAGCAGGGCAACACCACCTACTACACCGCCGACGGCAACAGCCTGCGCAAGGCCTTCATCCGTACCCCGGTGGACTTTGCCCGTATCAGCTCGCGGTTTTCCGCTGGCCGCAAACACCCGATCCTGAACAAGATCCGCGCCCACAAAGGCGTCGACTACGCCGCCCCGCGCGGCACGCCAATCAAGGCTGCCGGTGACGGCCGCATCGAGCTGGCTGGGCGCCGTGGCGGTTACGGCAACACCGTGATCATCCAGCACGGCAACCGCTACAAGACGCTGTACGGCCACATGCAGGGCTTTGCCAAAGGCATCAAGACTGGCAGCTCGGTGAAACAAGGCCAGATCATCGGCTACATCGGCACCACCGGCCTGTCCACCGGGCCGCACCTGCATTACGAGTTCCAGGTCAACGGTGTGCACGTGGACCCGCTGAGCCAGAAAGTGCCTATGGCCGACCCGATCACCAAGGCCGAACGCCAGCGCTTCCTGCAGCAGAGCCAGCCGCTGATTGCCCGTATGGATCAGGAAAAGGCCACCCTGCTCGCAGCGAACAAGCGCTAAGGCCATGGCGCTCTACCTGGGGGTGATGTCCGGCACCAGCCTCGATGGCCTGGACATTGCCTTGATCGAACAAGGCGAGCAGCTTGAGCTGCTCGCCACCCATTACCTGCCCATGCCCGGCGATCTGCGTCAGGACCTGCTCGCACTGTGCAGCAGCGGCCCTGACGAGATCGCGCGCGCGGCGCTGGCAGAAAACCGCTGGGCCAGCCTGGCAGCCGAAGGTATCCGAGAACTGCTGGCCCGTCAGGGGCTGCAGGCCGATGCCATCCGCGCCATCGGCAGCCACGGCCAGACCATCCGCCACGAACCCGCACGCGGTTTTACCGTGCAGATCGGCAACCCGGCGCTGCTCGCCGAGCTTACCGGCATCAGCGTGGTTGCCGACTTCCGCCGCCGCGATGTGGCTGCCGGAGGCCAAGGTGCACCGCTGGTACCGGCCTTTCACGAAACCCTGTTCGGTCACCTGGGCCAGTGCCTGGCAATCCTGAATGTGGGCGGCTTCAGCAACCTCAGCCTGATCGAGCAGGACAAACCGGTCCACGGCTTCGACTGCGGCCCGGGTAATGTGCTGCTGGATGCCTGGATAGAGCGTAAGCGCGGCCAGGCCTACGATGCAGATGGTGCCTGGGCAGCCTCGGGCGTGGTGCAGGCAGGCTTGCTCAGTGCATTGCTGGCCGACCCGTTCTTTGCTGGCAGCGGCCCGAAGAGTACCGGCCGCGAGGTATTCAACTTGCCTTGGCTGGATGCCCACCTGGCGGGCCTGCCCGCTTACCAGGACGAGGACGTACAGGCGACATTGCTGGAGCTTACCGCGCGCAGCATCATCGATTCGCTGAGCACTGCCCAGCAGGGCACCGAAGCGTTGCTGGTGTGCGGCGGTGGCGCACGTAATGGCGCCCTCATGGCCCGCCTCGGCCAACTGCTGCCCAAGGCACGTGTCGCCAGTACCGGCGCCCATGGCGTAGACCCTGATTGGGTCGAGGCCATGGCCTTTGCCTGGCTGGCTCATTGCTGCCTCGAAGGCATCAGCGCCAACCGCCCAAGCGTGACGGCGGCCAAGGGTCTGCGGGTGCTGGGCGCAATCTACCCGGCATAACTGCTACACCAGAAAGCCAAACGCCGCGCAATTGCGCGGCGTTTTCGTACGGCCAGTTCTCAAATCGAGAACGAGGACCCGCAACCGCACGTAGTGGCAGCGTTCGGGTTCTTGATCACAAAGCGCGAACCCTCCAGGCCTTCCTGGTAGTCCACCTCAGCACCAGCCAGATACTGGAAGCTCATCGGGTCGACCACCAGCGCCACGCCTTCGCGCTCGACGATGGTGTCGTCTTCGGCCACATCCTCATCGAAAGTGAAGCCGTACTGGAAGCCCGAGCAGCCACCACCGGTCACGAACACCCGCAGTTTCAGACGTTCATTGCCTTCCTCATTGACCAGGTTCTTCACTTTCTGGGCTGCCCCATGGGTGAATTCCAGACCGGTAGGGGTGAAGGTTTCGACGCTCATGTTGACTCTCCCGGCGCAGTTGCCGCCTTAAAACTCGATGACGCGCATTATCCGCTTTCCCGAGAAAATTGGTCAAGAATTGTGCGGCTTTAGTCGCGACTGACAAAAAGGCCCGCGCAAGGCGGGCCTTTTCGATCGCTGCTCGCTTACGGCAGCAAGCCCGCGTGGGAAAGGCCCATACGCTCGTCCAGGCCGAACAGGATGTTCAGGTTCTGTACCGCCTGGCCGGAGGCGCCCTTGACCAGGTTGTCGATTACCGACAGCACCACCACCAGGTCACCGCCCTGCGGGCGATGAACGGCAATGCGGCAGACGTTGGCGCCACGCACGCTGCGGGTTTCCGGGTGGCTGCCAGCGGGCATCACATCGACGAACGGTTCGTCGGCGTAGCGTTTCTCGAACAGCGCCTGCAAGTCGACCGAGGTATCGACAACATTCGCGTACAGGGTGGCGTGGATGCCACGGATCATTGGCGTCAGGTGCGGCACGAAGGTCAAGCCAATGTCCTTGCCAGCGGCCAGGCGCAGGCCCTGGCTGATTTCCGGCAGGTGACGATGGCCCTTGACCGCATAGGCCTTCATGCTTTCGCCGGCCTCGCAGAACAACGAGCCCACTGCCGCGCCACGACCAGCGCCGCTGACCCCCGACTTGCAGTCGGCAATCAGGCGCGAGGGGTCGGCAAGGCCCGCTTCCAGCAGCGGCAGGAAGCCCAGCTGGGTGGCAGTGGGGTAGCAACCCGGCACAGCGATCAGGCGCGCCTGGCGAATCTTCTCGCGGTTGACTTCAGGCAAGCCATACACCGCGTCCTTGAGCAGCTCCGGCGCACCGTGCGGCTGGCCATACCACTTGCCCCACTCGGTGGCATCCTGCAGGCGGAAGTCAGCCGAAAGGTCGATCACCTTGGTGCCAGCCGCCAGCAGTTCGCCGGCCAGGGCATGAGCAACACCGTGCGGGGTGGCGAAGAACACCACATCGCAGGCAGCCAGCGCCTTGCTGTCCGGCACGCTGAACGCCAGCCCGTCATAGTGGCCGCGCAGGTTCGGGTACATGTCCGCCACCGCCACGCCCGCCTCGGAGCGCGAAGTGATGACCGCCACTTCGGCCTGTGGATGCTGTGCCAGCAGACGCAACAGTTCGACGCCGGTGTAACCCGTGCCGCCGACGATACCGACCTTGATCATAACGCTTGCCCCTTATCAACGAGCCGTCTGGAAAGCGCACGATAATAGGGGCGCGAAGCGCCTGTAACAACTCTTCGGGTGACCCTTCGGGCGCTTGACCACTACTATCTGACGACCGTGAATACCTGAAGGAACTCCCTCCATGCTTTACCTATGGATCAAAGCGCTGCATATCGTCAGCGTGGTCTGCTGGTTCGCCGGCCTGTTCTACCTGCCCCGGCTGTTCGTCTACCACGCCCAGAGCGAGGACAGCATCAGCAAGGATCGCTTCGTCACCATGGAGCGCAAGCTGTACCGCGGCATCATGAACCCGGCGATGATCGCCACCTACGTGTTCGGCGCGTGGATGCTCTACCTAACCCCCGGCTGGCTCAGCCAGGGCTGGCTGCATGCCAAGCTGACCCTGGTCATCCTGCTGACCGGCTACCATCACATGTGCGGTGCCCAGCGCAAACGCTTCGCCGGCGGCAACAACACCCGCAGCCACGTCTACTATCGGTGGTTCAACGAAGTGCCCGTGCTGTTCCTGCTGGGCATCGTCATTCTGGTGGTGGTCAAACCGTTCTGACATAGCCACCCGTTCAAGGAGCCTTGCCATGTCGCTACCTGCCTCGCTCGAACAACGCCTGCGCCTGCCTGTGGTCGCAGCGCCGATGTTCCTCATCTCCAACCCCACACTGGTGCTGGCGTGCTGCGCCAGCGGCGTGGTCGGCAGTTTCCCGGCCCTTAACCAGCGCGACAGCGCCGGCTTCAAGGCCTGGCTGGAGGAGATCGAGGCGGGCTTTGCGCAATTGCAGACGCCAGCCCCCTATGCAGTCAACCTGATCGTTCACCCGACCAACCCACGCCTGCAGGCCGACCTGGCGTTGTGCGTGGAACATCGCGTGCCGATCGTCATCACCAGCCTGGGGGCGGTCAAGGAAGTGGTCGATGCCGTGCATGGCTACGGCGGCCTGGTGTTCCACGATGTCACCACCCGCCGCCATGCCGAGAAAGCTGCCGAAGCGGGTGTCGACGGGCTGATCGCCGTCGCTGCCGGCGCAGGCGGCCATGCAGGCACCTGGAGCCCGTTCGCCCTGGCCGCAGAGATTCGCCAGTTCTTCGACAAGGCCCTGTTGCTGGCCGGCTGCCTAAACCACGGCCACGAAATCCTCGCCGCACAAATGCTCGGCGCCGACCTGGCCTACATGGGCACGCGCTTCATCGCCACGGCAGAAAGCCAGGCCCAGGATGCCTACAAGCAGATGTTGCTCGATGCCCACGCCGCCGACATCATTCACACCCCGGCAGTGTCCGGCATCCCTGCAAGCTTCCTGCGTTCGAGCCTGGAGCAGGCTGGCTACGACATGAACGCCCTCAAAGGCGGCCACGAGCAAGGCAAGCTCAAACCTATCGACGACGAAGCCAAAGCCTGGAAGACCGTATGGTCGGCAGGCCAGGGTGTCGGCGAAATCCATGACCTTCCCAGCGCCAGTGCGTTGATCGAACGGCTCCACAGCGAGTACCGGGAAGCCCTGGAACGCTGCCAGATTCTGCGCGCCCGCACCTTGTAGCAAAACGCAACACCTTGCCCGGCCAAGCTGTACACTAGGCGCCCTCTTCCGCCCCCAGGAGCCTTGCATGACCCGTTACGCCATGATCACTGGTGCTTCCAGCGGCCTGGGCCTGGCCCTGGCGGAAGCGCTGGCACGGCGCGGGCGCAACCTGATCCTGGTGGCACGTCAGCGGGAAACGCTGGAACCCGTGGCCATCGAGCTGACCCAGCGCTTTGGTGTCGAGGTGCTGTTCCGCGCCTGCGACCTCAGCCAGCCGCTGCGCCTGTCTGGCTTCGTACTGGAACTGGAAGAAGGCGAACGGCGTATCGACCTGCTGGTCAACTGCGCCGGCTTGCGCACCTACGGGCCGTTTCTGGCCCATGAGTGGGCCGACGAACAGGACCTGCTGGAAGTCAACGTTCTGGCCCTGAGCCGCCTGTGCCACGCCATCGGCAACCTGATGGCCGTGCAGGGTGGCGGGCAGATCCTCAACGTCGCTGGCCTGGCCGGGGTGGCACCCGGCCCGTGGATGGCGGCCTATGCCGCCAGCAAGGCGTACGTGCTGAGCTTTTCCCAGGCGCTGCGCGAAGAGCTCAAGCGTGCCGGCATCAAGGTCTCGGTGCTGTGCCCCGGGCCAATACGCTCCCCGCGCCGGCGCATTGCCCGGCTCGACGGCAAACCCCGCTGCCTAAGCCCCGAGGAAGTCGCGTTGTACACAGTACGTGCGCTGGACAAGAACCGCGCACTGATCATGCCCGGCCGGCGCAACCGCTGGCTGGCATTCGCCCCGCGCCTGCTGCCGCGCTGGCTGGTGTGCAAACTGGCCGGCGCCATCCACCGCCGCTATTGCCCGGCCGGCATGGAATAGCCACTGGGCGAGCGGCGCTCGGCTGAGTACACTCGGCCCGACCCTCACCATGGAGCAAGTGCTGTGGACGATCTATTCCTCAAAATCATCAACCGGGAAATCCCGGCGGATATCATCTACGAAGACGACCAGATCCTGGCCTTCAAGGACATTGCACCCGCGGCACCGGTACATTTTCTGGTCATCCCGAAAAAGCACATCCGCACGCTCAATGACCTGACCGAAGAAGACAAGGCCCTGGCTGGCCACATCCTGTTCACCGCCCAGCGCCTGGCTGTCGAGCAAGGCTGCGAGGAAGGGTTCCGCGTGGTCATGAACTGCAACCCGAAAGGCGGCCAGACCGTCTACCACATCCATATGCACGTGCTTGGCCAGCGCCAGATGAACTGGCCACCGGGCTGATCCACGGCAAGCGACCCCGCCGCTATTGCGGTAAACTGTCGGGCACATTCTTGCGGAGGTGCCCGATGGCTACCGAACGTCACTACTCGCCGCTCGACCGCTTGTTGCTGCAGGCCGATACCGCCATGCGCACCTTGCTGCCCTTCAGCGGCCAACCCGCCCGGCCATCGCCGGCCATTGTCCAGCCGGACGTCGACCTGGACGAGCAGCAGAGCCGCCACATCGCCGGGCTGATGCGTATCAACCACACCGGCGAAGTGTGTGCCCAGGCGCTGTACCAAGGCCAGGCACTGACCGCCAAGCTGCCCGAAGTGCGCAAAGCCATGGAGCATGCCGCCGAGGAAGAAGTGGACCACCTGGCTTGGTGCGAACAGCGCATTCGCCAGCTGAACAGCCACCCAAGCGTACTCAACCCCCTGTTCTACGGCATGTCGTTCGGCATTGGCGCACTCGCCGGGCTGGTCAGCGACAAAGTCAGCCTGGGTTTCGTCGCCGCCACCGAGCACCAGGTGTGCAAGCACCTCGACGAGCACCTGGAGCAGATCCCGCACGACGACGAAAAGTCCCGGGCCATTCTCGAGCAGATGCGCATCGACGAAGAGCAGCACGCCGAGTCCGCCCTGGAAGCCGGTGGTTATCGCTTCCCGGCCCCTGTCCGCTTTGGCATGAGCTTGCTGGCCAAGGTCATGACCAAGAGCACCTACCGCATCTGAAGGCATCGCCATGACGGACCGTTTCGACGCCAAGGACCTGGCGCGCGCCGTGCAAGCCGGCATTCTCCAGCCGGGCCAGGACCAGGCCCTGCTGGTATTCCTGCGCCAGCAACCGGCACACCGGGGCAGCTTCCAGCTGGCCCATGTCGCTTTCTATTTTGGCGCCATGCTGATCATGGCGGCCATGGGCTGGTTGCTCACCGAAGCCTGGATGAGCATCGGTGACAGCGCGCTGTTGATCATCGCCAGCCTCTACATCCTGCTGATCACCTTGTTCGCCCTCAACCTGCAGCGCCGCGACCAGCCCGTGGCTGCCGGGGTGCTGGCGGCCGTCGCGGTCAGCATCGTGCCACTGGCAGTGTTCGCCATCGAACGCCTGGCCGGCTGGTGGCCACTGGATGACGCGCAAGCCAACTACCACCAGTACTACACCTACGTGCAGGGTGGCTGGCTGGCGATGGAAGCGGCCACCGTGCTTGCCGGTTTGCTGATGCTGCGGCTGATCCCCTACCCGTTCGTCGTCATGCCGATAGCCGCGGCCCTGTGGTTCATGTCGATGGACCTGAGCGAATGGTTGTTCGGCTCGCCGTTCAGCTGGGAGCAGCGCCGCGAAGTTTCGCTGTGGTTCGGGTTGGGTTTGCTGGTGGTGTTCCTGGTGATAGACGGCCGCACGCGCGAGGACTACGCCCGGTGGGGCTACCTGGCCGGGCTGGCGGCGTTCTGGGGCGGGTTGACACTGGTGGACAGCGGCAGTGAATTGGGCAAGGCAATGTACTGCCTGATCAACATTGCGCTGATGGGCATGGCGGTGCTGCTGCGCCGGCCGGTGTTCATGGTGTTTGGTGCGCTGGGGGTGGCGGCTTACCTGGGGTACCTGTCGTACGAGGTGTTTGCCGAGTCGCTGCTGTTCCCGGTGGTGGTGACCTTGATCGGGCTGGCGGTTATCTGGCTGGGGCTGGTTTACCAGAAGCGGCGGGAGCGGTTGAGCCAAGTAATGCGAGGATGGGTGCCAGGGTGGGTGCAAGCTGCACTGCCCGCGCTTCGAAGCTGATATTGCCGGGGCCGCTTTGCGGCCCATCGCCGGCAAGCCAGCTCCCACACGTACTGCGCTGGCCTTGAATCGGGCGATATACCTGTAGGAGCTGGCTTGCCGGCGATGGGCTGCGAAGCAGCCCCAAAAACGTTGCGTTAACCGAGCTCTACGATTTCATACCCGTGGGTGATCTCAACCCCCGCACGTTCGAGCATGATCGAAGCCGAGCAGTACTTCTCTGCCGACAGCTCCACCGCCCGCTTTACCTGCGCTTCTTTCAGCCCACGCCCTTTCACCACGAAGTTCATGTGAATCTTGGTGAATACCTTCGGGTCTTCGCTGGCGCGCTCGGCTTCCAGAAACGCCTCGCAGCTTTCCACCGCCTGGCGCGATTTCTTCAGAATGCTCACCACATCAAAGCTGCTGCAGCCACCCAGGCCCAACAGCAACATTTCCATAGGGCGCACACCCAGGTTGCGGCCGCCGGCCTCGGGCGGGCCGTCCATCACGACGACATGGCCACTCCCCGATTCGCCGAGGAACATGGCCTCACCGGCCCACTGGATACGTGCCTTCATCTACCCGGACTCCTGATATTCGGAAAAGGCTGTCAGCTTAGACCTTGTGCGGCTGTGGGAAAAGCACGAGACGTGTCGGTTTAGTACCGAAACATCCGGTGACGTCTGATAAGCTGGCGCCAAATGAATGGCGCTCGCCGCCAGACAGCCTTATAAAAAGCCTCTGCGTCGTATCGAACAGGATTTCGTGATGGTTGCCTCCGCCCTACCCGCCAAGATCAAGAACATCGACAAACTGTTGGTACACTGCCAGCGCCGCCGCTATACCGCCAAAAGCAACATCATCTGCGCCGGCGACCGGGCCGAGACACTGTCGTTCATCATCAAGGGTTCGGTGACCATCCTCATCGAAGACGACGACGGCCGTGAAATGATCATTGCCTATCTCAACAATGGCGATTTCTTTGGCGAGCTGGGGCTGTTCGAGCCGGTTGACGGCCAGCAGCAGCGCAGTGCATGGGTGCGAGCCAAGACCGAGTGCGAAGTGGCGGAAATCAGCTACGAGAAGTTTCGCGAACTGGCGCGCCAGGACCCGGAAATCCTCTATGCCCTGGGCAGCCAGATGGCCCAGCGCCTGCGTAACACCACACGCAAGGTCGGTGACCTGGCATTTTTCGACGTCACTGGGCGGGTTGCCCGTTGCCTCCTGGAATTGTGCAAGCAACCCGATGCCATGACCCACCCCGACGGCATGCAGATCAAGATCACCCGTCAGGAAATCGGGCGAATCGTCGGTTGCTCCCGAGAAATGGTCGGCCGCGTCCTCAAGGACCTTGAAGAGCGCAGCCTGGTGCAGGTCAAAGGGAAGACCATGGTGGTCTACGGCACCCGCTAGTCCCTGGGCAGGTCTGCAAGCACCTTGGCATAGGCCTGCGACAAGCGCTCGAACCAGGGTGCCGCAGGCGCCACTTCATGCAAGGCGATATGTGCATCGGCGCGGCAGCGCTGCTCCAGCTCGCAGCACTCGTTGAAGCGGTTGACCGCCGCCACCATCGACTCACGCTCGTTGTCCAGCAGCAACGCACCGTGCACCAGCACCACCGGGCGCTTGCCACCCAGGCCCTGACGCCAGCGCTGGGCGGTACCTACCAGCTTGCGGCCATTGAGGTTGACGTTGTAGCGGCCATCGCAGAACGCCCCGTCGATTTCACCCACCGACGCCACGCCACCCCACTCGCGCAGTACATCGCACAGCGGCAGGCACAGGCGCTCGTAGGCGCTTTCTATACGGCCGTGATCGCCTTCGCTGCGCGGGGCAACGTAGACCAGTGCGACGTTGACGGTGGAATGGGACTGGGGCACCGGCTCACCGCCAGTCTCGCGCAGCAGCACCGGCCAGCCGGCAATCGCCAGCTCCGCGCAGGCGGCTTCGAAGTTGTCCAGGCGGCTCATGCGCCGGGGCATGACCAGGGCATGGTCAGTAGGGCGCCAGAACAGCACGCCACTTTCGCGTTCGCCGCGGCACACCGCGGCCAGCAGGTCCTGTTCGGCGTGCAGGCCTTGCTCGACGGTCAGGGCCAGGGGTTGATCGGTCATTGATCCACCTTTGATGTTGTTTGTGATGGCCTGTTCGCGGGCATGCCCGCTCCCACAGGTCTAGCACAGGGCTTACCGTGGTGAAGAACCCGCGAAAGGGCCATGTCAGGCATACAAAAAAGCCGGCAAAAACGCCGGCTTCATTTGATCAGTCCAGGTGCTGAACTGTCTTCTTCACTTGTTCGGGGAAGAACAACCGCTGCAACTCCAGCCCAGGCTGCTCAGCGCGCATGAACGCCTCGCCCACCAGGAACGAGTAAACCTCGTTGATTGCCATCAGCTCGACATCGGCCCGGTTGAGAATACCGCTCTCGGTAATCGCCAGGCGATCACGCGGAATGCGCGGCAGCAGGTCAAGGGTGGTTTCCAGGCTGACCTCGAAGGTGTGCAGGTTGCGGTTGTTCACCCCCACCAGCGGCGTGTCCAGGGTTTTCAACGCGCGCTCCAGCTCATCGCCATCGTGCACTTCCACCAGCACGTCGAGGCCGACGTCTTTTGCGGTCGCGGCCAGTTCGGCCATCTTCACGTCATCCAGCGCCGAGACGATCAGCAGCACGCAGTCCGCGCCCAAGGCCCGGGCTTCGACGATCTGGTAAGGGTCGACCATGAAGTCTTTGCGGATCACCGGCAGCGAAACTGCTGCGCGTGCCTGCTGCAGGTACTCATCGGCACCCTGGAAGTAATCGACATCGGTCAGCACCGAGAGGCAGGTAGCGCCGCCCTTCTCGTAGCTGACAGCGATTTCCGCCGGCACGAAGTGCTCGCGGATCACGCCCTTGCTGGGCGAAGCCTTCTTGATCTCGGCGATCACCGCTGGCTGCTTGCGCTTGGCCTGCTCGATCAGCGCGTTGGCGAAACCACGCGGGGCATCGGCAACCTTGGCCAGGCCTTCCAGCTCGGCGAGGCTGACGCGCGCGCTGCGCTCGGCCACTTCCTGGAACTTGCGGGCAATGATCCTTTCCAGCACCGTCGGCACACTCATGCTTCGTTCTCCACCTTGAATACTGCAGTAAAGGCACCCAGTTCCTGCAGCTTTTCCCAGGCCAGGCCGGTGTGCAGTACGTCGTGGGCCAGTTCCACACCTTGAGCCAGGGTCATTGCATGGTCGGCTGCATACAGTGCCGCGCCAGCATTAAGCACTATCATCTCCGCGGCCTTCTGGCCGTTTTCGGTCTTGCGCCGGCCCAGCGCATCGCGGATCAACTCCAGCGACGCCTGCGGGTTCTCGACGGCAAGACCATGCAAGCTCTGGCTCTTCATGCCGAGGTCTTCCGGCTCGACCCAGTATTCAGTAATTTCGTCGTTCTTCAGCTCGGCAACGAAGGTGGGGGCAGCCAGGCTGAACTCATCCAGGCCATCCTTCGAGTGCACCACCAGCACATGCTTGCTACCCAGGCGTTGCAGTACCTCAGCCAACGGGCGGCACAGGGCCTGGGCGAACACGCCGACTACCTGATGCTTTACTCCGGCCGGATTCGTAAGCGGGCCGAGCATGTTGAACAGGGTACGCAACCCCAGATCGCGGCGCGGGCCGGCAGCATATTTCATTGCCGAGTGATGGCTTTGCGCGAACATGAAGCCGATGCCCAGGCTGTCAATGCAGCGGGCCACCTGAACTGGCGTCAGGTTCAGATAGATGCCGGCAGCTTCCAACAGGTCGGCACTGCCGCTCTTGCCCGACACTGCGCGGTTGCCGTGCTTGGCCACGGTGCAGCCCGCCGCCGCCAGGACGAACGAAGACGCGGTGGACACGTTGAAAATATTGGCGCCGTCACCGCCGGTGCCGACGATGTCGACCACGCCATCCAGGCTTTTCAGTTCAACCTTGTCGGCCAGTTCACGCATCACCGACACCGCGCCGACGATTTCGTCGATGCTTTCGCTTTTCATGCGCATGCCCATCAGGAAGGCGCCGATCTGCGCCTCGCTGCACTGGCCAGTCATGATCTGGCGCATCACGTCGCGCATTTCTTCGGTTGACAGGTCCAGCTGGCCGACGATACGGCTCAACGCGCTCTTGATATCCATGTTCGATCCTTAGCGGCGGCCGCCGGTCTGCTTGAGGAAGTTGGCGAACAGCTCGTGGCCCTGCTCGGTAAGGATCGACTCGGGGTGGAACTGCACCCCTTCGATATTCAGGGTTTTGTGGCGCAGGCCCATGATTTCGTCGACCGAACCGTCTGCATGAGCGGTCCAGGCAGTGACTTCCAGGCAATCGGGCAAGGTGTCGCGCTTGACCACCAGCGAATGGTAGCGGGTCACGGTCAGCGGGTTGTTGAGGCCGGCGAACACGCCCAGGTCACGGTGGTGTACCGGGCTGGTCTTACCGTGCATCACCTGGCGGGCACGCACCACGTCACCGCCAAAGGCCTGGCCGATGGACTGGTGCCCCAGGCACACGCCCAGGATCGGCAGCTTGCCGGCAAAATGCAGGATGGCCTCGATGGACACACCCGCTTCGCTGGGCGTGCACGGCCCTGGGGATACGACGATGCGCTCGGGGTTGAGGGCTTCGATCTGGGCGATGGTCATTTCGTCGTTGCGAATGACCTTGACCTCGGCACCCAGCTCGCCAAGGTACTGAACGACGTTGTAAGTGAATGAGTCGTAATTGTCGATCATCAGTAACATGGTGTTAAACCTCTTGAATTTACTGACTTCAAAATTCGAACCTTCTTGCAGCCGCCACAGGCACGGCTTCGCCACAGGGGGCAGTAAAGAAGAAGGCAAACGGGGGCGGGCCGGGCGGGCCGGCAGGGGATAAAGTCAGGCGCGCCAACGCCAGCGGGCGTGGGCCTTGATTACGCGCATCAAGAGTTTACTGACGATCAACACAGGATAGGTCTCGCTCATACGTTCCGGCACAGTAGCTTACCGGGGCGGCGGGCGCAATATGCCTGTAAACACGGGGAAACGAATGGACTTGGGAGGGATGCACTGCGATTTGCTAAGGTCGATTGCGCAGCCCTTCATAAAAACAAAGAAAAGGATGTTCCCTGATGCGAAAAGCCCCGTTATTGCGCTTTACCTTCGCTTCACTGGCCCTGGCCTGCAGCCAGGCGTTCGCCGCACCCTCGCCCTACTCCACCCTGATCGTGTTTGGCGACAGCCTCGCCGATGCGGGGCAGTTTCCCGACCTGAGTGGCGGTACCTCAGGCCTGCGGTCCACCAACCGCGATGCCGACGGCAACTTCGCCCCGGTGTCGCCGATGATCCTCGGTGGCCGACTGGGGGGCACACCAGACGACCTGAACCCATCAACATCGATAGGCATCCGCCCCGATGGCAACAACTGGGCTGTCGGCGGCTATACCACCCAGCAGATCCTGGATTCGATCACGACCACGTCCAAGACCGTCATCCCGCCAGGGAACCCCGGCGGCGGGCAGGTACTGCGAGAAAAACCCGGCTACCTGGCCAACGGCCTGCGCGCTGACCCCAATGCGTTGTACTACCTGACCGGCGGCGGCAACGACTTCCTGCAAGGCCTGGTGAACAGCCCGACCGACGCCGTGGCCGCCGGTGCCCGCCTGGCTGCCAGCGCCCAGGCTCTTCAGCAGGGTGGTGCCCGCTACATCATGGTCTGGCTGCTGCCCGACCTCGGCCAAACGCCCAACTTCAGCGGCACGCCGCAACAAAACCCGCTGTCGTTGCTGTCTGGCGCTTTCAACCAGTCGCTGCTCAGCCAACTGGGCCAGATCGATGCCGAGATCATCCCGCTGAACGTCCCCGTGTTGCTGAGCGAGGCACTGGCCAGCCCCACCCAGTTCGGCCTGGCCGGCGACCAGAACCTGGTCGGCACCTGCTATAGCGGCGATAGCTGCGTGGAAAACCCGGTGTACGGTATCAATGGCACAACCCCAGACCCGACAAAACTGCTGTTCAACGACTCGGTACACCCGACCATCGCTGGCCAGCAACTGATTGCCGACTATGCCTATTCGATCATCTCCGCCCCCTGGGAGCTTACGCTGCTCCCGGAACTGGCTCACGCCAGCCTGCGCGCCCACCAGGACGAACTGCGCAACCAATGGCAGACACCTTGGCAGGCAGTAGGCCAGTGGCAGGCCTTCGTCGCCGCCGGTGCCCAGAATCTGGACTTCGATGGCCAGCGCAGCGCAGCCAGCGGCGATGGCCGCGGCTATAACCTGACACTGGGCGGCAGCTACCGTTTGAACGACGCCTGGCGCCTGGGCCTGGCTGGCGGCGCGTACCGGCAAAAGCTGGAGGCCGGCGCCAATGATTCGGACTACAAACTGAACAGCTACCTGGCCAGCGCCTTCGCCCAGTACCGCCAGGACCGCTGGTGGGCCGATGCTGCGCTGACCGCCGGGCACCTGGACTACAGCGACCTCAAGCGCACCTTTGCCCTTGGCGTGAACGAGCGCAGCGAAAAGGGCGACACCGACGGCGAGGCCTGGGCAATGTCCGGGCGGCTGGGCTACAACCTGGCGGCAGACAGCAGCAATTGGCAGCTGGCGCCATTCATCAGTGCCGACTATGCACGAGTGAAAGTGGATGGCTACGACGAGAAGAGCGGGCGCTCGACAGCACTGGGCTTCGACGACCAGGAACGCACGTCACGCCGCCTGGGGGTGGGGCTGTTGGGCAGTGTGCAAGTGCTGCCAGGCACCCGGCTGTTTGCCGAGGTGGCGCAGGAGCATGAGTTCGAGGATGACCAGCAGGATGTGACGATGCACCTGACCAGCTTGCCCGCCAATGACTTCACCCTGACCGGTTATACGCCGCACAGCGACCTGACCCGGGCGAGCCTGGGGGTGAGCCATGAAGTGGTGGCAGGGGTGCATTTGCGCGGGAACTATAACTGGCGCAAGAGTGATGAGTTGACGCAGCAGGGTGTGAGCCTGGGGGTGAGCGTGGACTTCTGAATCGATGGGGCTGCTTTGCAGCCCCAATCTGTTTATTTAGCCAACGTCTGCTCTGCAAGCGCCACCGCACGGAACATCGCCCGGCGCTTGTTGATGGTTTCTTCCCACTCCAGCGCCGGCACCGAATCGGCAACGATGCCGCCACCGGCCTGCACATGCAATTCACCGTCCTTGATCACGGCAGTACGGATGGCAATCGCGGTGTCCATATTGCCGTTCCAGGCAAAGTAGCCGACTGCACCACCGTAAACCCCACGTTTGACCGGCTCCAGCTCGTCGATGATTTCCATCGCACGGATCTTCGGCGCACCCGACAGGGTGCCAGCCGGCAGGATTGCCCGCAGTGCATCCATCGCCGTCAGCCCTTCACGCAGCTGGCCGGTGACGTTGGACACAATGTGCATCACGTTGGAATAACGCTCGATCACCATTTTCTCGGTCAGGCGCACGCTGCCGGTCGAGGACACACGGCCGACGTCGTTGCGGCCCAGGTCGATCAGCATCAGGTGTTCGGCGATTTCCTTGTCGTCCGACAGCAGGTCGTCTTCGAGCGCGCGGTCGGCTTCTTCGGTCGCGCCACGCGGGCGGGTACCGGCAATCGGGCGCACGGTGACCAGGTTGTCCTCGACCCGCACCAGCACCTCGGGCGAACTACCGACCACATGGAAGTCGCCGAAGTTGAAGAAGTACATGTACGGCGTCGGGTTGAAACAGCGCAGCGCACGGTAAAGGTCGATGGGCGCAGCCTTGAAGTCGATCGACATGCGTTGCGACGGCACCACCTGCATGCAGTCGCCGGCCAGGATGTACTCCTTGATACGGCCGACCGCGTTCTCGTAGTCGTCGCGGGTATAGCTGGAGCGGAATTCCGGCTCGGCAGCCTGCGGGCCGCTCAGGTCCAGGCCACGGCGCGGGGTGATTGGCTGACGCAGGGTTTCCAGCAGGCCCTGCAGGCGTGCGTGGCCCTGTTCGAAGGCCTGCTCTTCAGCCGGGTCGACCAGCACGATGGCGTGCATCTTGCCCGCCAGGTTGTCGAACACCACCACCGCATCGGACACCATCAGCAGGATATCCGGCACGCCCAGGGGGTCCGGGTTGGGGCTGGCGCCCAGGCGCTTTTCCACATAGCGCACGCAGTCATAGCCGAAGTAGCCAACCAGGCCGCCATTGAAACGCGGCAGGCCGGGGATGTCGGCAACCTTGTAGCGGTCCTTGAAGGTTTCAACGAACGCCAGCGGGTCTTCGACATCGTGGCTTTCAACCTCGATGCCATCCTGCAGGATGCAGACGTGGTAGCCGTGCACACGCATCACGGTGCGCGACGGCAGGCCGATCATCGAATAACGGCCCCATTTCTCGCCACCCTGTACCGATTCGAGGAGGTACGAGTTGGGCTGGTCAGCCAGTTTCAGGTAGATCGACAGCGGCGTGTCGAAGTCGGCCAGGGTTTCGCAGGCCAGGGGGATGCGGTTGTAGCCGGCAGCGGCCAGGCGCAGGAATTCTTCGCGGTTCATGAGTAGCCTCGTGGCAAGCAGCAATAGGTCAGGCAAACGGACGGGCCGGCACGCGCCGGCAGGCTGAAGTCAGGCGCGCCAACGCCAACGGGCCAGGGCCTTGATGACTTTCATCCAGAATTTGCCAGTAACCACCACGGTGGGCTCTCTGTCTTGTGAGGCTTGAAGGTTGGCCAACGTTATCCCAGTGGCCGGGTCTGCGCAACCGGGCAACAATGCGCGCAGGTCGTCGATCACCAGGTTGGGGGATTCGTCGTGGATCGGCCGGCCATGGTTGTAGCCGTAGGTCAGCCCCACGCACTGCACGCCAGCCGCCTTGGCCGCCAATACGTCACTTCGCGAATCGCCGACAAACAGCGACTGCTGCGGGGTAACGCTGGCCATCTGCATGACAAACAGCAAAGCCGCCGGGTCTGGCTTTTTCTGCGGCAGGGTGTCGCCGCCAATGATCCAGCGGAAGTAGCGGCCGATTTTCATCTGGTCCAGCAGCGGGCCGACGAAGCGCTCGGGCTTGTTGGTGATCAGCGCCATTTCCACGCCCTGCTTGCGCAGCCAGCGCAGGGTGTCCTGCACACCGGGGTAGACCACGGTCAGCTCATGGCTTTCAGCATAGGCGTCCATGAACAGCGCCAGCGCCTGATCAGCCAGCGCGTCGTCCACGGCGGCGTGGTCGATGCCACCCGCCAGCGCCCGGCGCACCAGCACCTGGGCGCCGTTGCCGACCCAGTGGCGTACGGCGTCAAGGCCCGCGGGCGGGCGCCCCAGTTCGAGCAGCATGCGGTCCACGGCGGCGGCCAGGTCTGGCACGGAATCGATCAGGGTACCGTCCAGATCGAACATCACCAGCCTGGGCAGCGTCCCCGGGAACAGCTGCTCGAAGCCACTCATGGGCGGGCCTGAGCCAGCTCGGCGCGCATCTTGGCGATGACTTCCTGGTAGTCCGGTGCGTTGAAGATCGCCGAACCGGCCACGAAGGTGTCGGCGCCAGCGGCAGCGATCTCGCGGATGTTGTTGACGTTGACGCCACCGTCGATTTCCAGGCGGATATCGCGGCCACTGGCGTCGATCAGCGCACGCGCCTCACGCAGTTTGTCGACGGTGCCAGGGATGAACTTCTGCCCGCCAAAGCCTGGGTTGACGCTCATCAGCAGCACCATGTCGATCTTGTCCATCACGTACTTCAAGGCGTCCAGGCTGGTGGCCGGGTTGAACACCAGGCCGGCCTTGCAGCCGCCGTCCTTGATCAGTTGCAGCGAACGGTCGACGTGCTGCGAGGCTTCCGGGTGGAAGGTGATGTAGGTGGCGCCGGCTTCGATGAAGTCACCGATGATGCGGTCGACAGGGCTGACCATCAGGTGCACGTCGATCGGCGCGGTAACACCGTACTTGCGCAGAGCGGTGCAGACCATCGGGCCAATGGTCAGGTTGGGAACGTAGTGGTTATCCATGACATCGAAGTGGACGATGTCGGCCCCCGCAGCCAATACCTTGTCGACGTCCTCACCCAGGCGGGCGAAATCGGCGGAGAGGATGGAGGGGGCAATAGCGTAGGGCTGCATGGCGCACCTGTTGGCAGAATCACGGTGGCGCGCATTGTAACCCAGGCGAACGGATGAGGGCTGATTGGTATCACATGATCGCAACCGATACCCAAGAGCCTTGCACTGCCTGAGCTGGCCTCATCGCCGGCAAGCCAGCTCCCACAGGGTTCTCCACAGGCCTTATCAGATGCAGGGTCCTTTAGAGATCTCTGTGGGAGCTGGCTTGCCGGCGATGAGGCCAGCGCAGACGCCAGA
This sequence comes from Pseudomonas sp. BP01, assembly GCF_022760795.1. Classification (NCBI taxonomy): domain Bacteria; kingdom Pseudomonadati; phylum Pseudomonadota; class Gammaproteobacteria; order Pseudomonadales; family Pseudomonadaceae; genus Pseudomonas; species Pseudomonas sp. BP01. The sequence continues at coordinate 112,686 of NZ_JAFBKA010000019.1, read as the reverse complement.
AAATCAGGCCGGCTGTTGGGTTCTCAGCTTCTCGCTGCGCCCACGCAACCACTCCAGGGTCAGCAGCAACACCACCGAGAACGCAATCAGCAAGGTCGCCGCAGCAGCAATGGTCGGGCTCAGATTTTCGCGGATACCACTGAACATCTGCCGCGGCAGGGTCGCCTGCTCCGGCCCGGCCAGGAACAGCGTCACCACCACCTCGTCGAACGACGTCGCAAAGGCGAACAGCGCCCCCGAGATCACCCCGGGCGCAATCAGCGGCAAGGTCACCCGCCGGAAGGCCAGCAAGGGCGACGCACCCAGGCTGGCTGCCGCCCGCACCAGGTTGTAGTTGAAACCCTGCAAGGTTGCCGACACGGTAATGATGACGAACGGCACACCCAGCACCGCATGCACCAGAATCAGCGAGGTAAAGCTGTTACCCATCCCCAGCGGAGCGAAGAACAGGTAGCTGGCCACACCGATGATCACCACCGGCACCACCATCGGTGAAATCACCAGCGCCATCACCAGCGACTTGCCGGGAAAATCGCCACGGGTCAGGCCAATGGCCGCCAGGGTGCCGAACACCATGGCCAATACCGTGGCCGCCGGGGCGACGATGATGCTGTTTTTCAGCGCCCGCATCCACTCGGCCGAGCCGAAGAAGTCCTGGTACCACTGCAGCGAGAAGCCCTGCAGCGGGTACACCAGGAAGCTGCCACTGTTGAACGACAGCGGCACGATCACCAGCACCGGCAAGATCAGGAACAGCAGAACCAGGCCGCAAAGAATGCGCAGGCTGTAGAACCAGACCCGCTCCACGGGCGACATGTATGGGCTCAGCATGACAAGGCTCCTCAGCTCAGGCGCAGGCGGCTGGCGCCGACCAGCCAGCTATAGATCAGGTACAACAGCACGGTAGCCAGCAGCAACAGCCCGCCCAGTGCGGTGGCCATGCCCCAGTTGATGCTGGTGTTGGTGTAAAAAGCCACGAAGTAGCTGACCATCTGGTCGTTCGGGCTACCCAGCAGCGCCGGGGTGATGTAGTAGCCGATGGCCAGGATGAACACCAGCAGGCAGCCCGCGCCAACACCGGCGTAGGTCTGCGGGAAGTACACCCGCCAGAAGCTGGCGAATGGGTGGCAGCCCAGCGAAATCGCGGCACGCATATAGCTGGGCGAAATGCCCTTCATCACGCTGTACAGCGGCAGGATCATGAACGGCAGCAGAATGTGCACCATGGAGATGTACACACCGGTGCGGTTGAACACCAGTTCCAGCGGCTGGTCGATGATGCCCATGGCCATCAGGGCGCTGTTGATCAGGCCACCCGATTGCAGCAGCACGATCCACGCCGCCACCCGCACCAGGATCGATGTCCAGAACGGCAGCAGCACCAGAATCATCAGCAGGTTGCTCTGCCGGGTCGGCAGGTTGGCCAAGAGGTAGGCCAGCGGGTAAGCCAGCACCAGGCAGATGGCGGTAATCACCACACCCATCCACAAGGTGCGGGCAAAGATATCCAGGTAAATGGCCTGGTCCGGCGTGGCCTTGGCCAGCTCGCCCAGGTCGTCGATGCGGTGGTCCACGGAAGCCAGCAGGTAGAACGAGGTCACCGTACTGGTATTGCGGCGTATCGCCTGCCAGTAGGCCGGGTCGCCCCAACGCTCGTCGACGGCCTGCAGGGCGTCTTTATAAGAGGCAGGCTCTGCCTTGAATGGCAGTGCGCGGGCGGTCTTGGTCAACAAGCTGCGGTAGCCGGCCAGTTCCATGTTCAGGCGCTTGGAAAGGTCGCCAAGGGTCTGGTTCTTGCGCGACTCGGCCAGGTCCTGGCTCAGCGCCTTGTACACCTCCTCGCCCGGCAGGCTCTTGCCATCCCACTGGGTGATGATGTCGACCGTGCGTGGCAGGCCGGCGACCACTTCCGGGTTGCCGACGCTCTTGTACAGCAGCGCCGCGATCGGCACCAGGAACACCAGCAGAAGAAACAGCGCCAGCGGCGCGATCAACGCCTGCGCCTTCCAGCGGTTGACCCGCTCGGCGTGTTTCAGGCGCTGCTTGAGACTTGGACCTGCGCCTTCGTTGAGGGGCACTGCAATGGCCATGGCGAACTCCGCGATACGAACTGAAAATGGGGCTGCTGTGCAGCCCATCGCCGGCAAGCCAGCTCCTACAGGTACTGCACCGGCCTCAAGATTTCTGATCCCTGGGCCTTACAGGTACTGCACTGGCTTGCGGGATTACGCGCTCCCTGTGGGAGCTGGCTTGCCGGCGATGGGCCGCATGGCGGCCCTGCTTTGCGGTTTGTTACTTCTTCGCCGCCCAGGCGTTGAAGCGTTGCTCCAGCTGCTCGCTGTTGTCGGCCCAGAAGGCCACGTCGATCTGCACCTGGTTGGCGATGTTTTCAGGCGTGGTCGGCATGTCCTTCTTCACCTCGTCCGACAGCAGGCTCACGGCCTTGGCGTTGGCCGGGCCGTAGGCGATGTTCTCGGAGTAGATCTTCTGCTGCTCGGGCTTGACGCTGTAAGCGATGAATTTCTTCGCCTCTTCGACGTTCTTGGCGCCTTTAGGGATCGCCCAGGCGTCAAAGTCGTAGATACCACCGTTCCACACCACCTTGAGGTTGCTCTCTTTCTGCACAGCGGCAATACGCCCGTTGTAGGCAGAACTCATGACCACGTCGCCAGAGGCCAGGAACTGTGGCGGCTGTGCACCCGCTTCCCACCACTGGATACTGGGCTTGAGCTCATCGAGTTTCTTGAAGGCGCGGTCTTGGCCTTCTTTGGTTGCCAGCACTTTGTAGACGTCCTTGGGCGCAACGCCATCGGCCATCAGTGCGAATTCCATGGTGTACTTGGCACCTTTGCGCAGGCCACGCTTGCCCGGGAACTGCTTGGTGTCCCAGAAATCGGCCCAACTGGTAGGTGCGGTCTTGAGCTTGTCGGCGTTGTAGGCCATGACCGTGGACCAGACGAAGAAGCCCACGCCGCAAGGCTGGATGGCACCCGGCACGTAATCGGCCTCGCTGCCGAACAGGGCTGGGTCGAGCTCTTCGAACATGCCCTCATCGCACCCGCGCGCCAGCTCTGGCGACTCAACCTCTACCAGGTTCCACGACACGCTCTTGGTGTCGACCATCGCCTTCACCTTGGCCATTTCGCCGTTGTACTCACCGGCGACGATCTTGCCATTACCCGCCTTCTCCCATGGCTCGTAGAACGCCTTTACCTGGGCAGCCTTGTTGGCGCCCCCAAACGAAATCACGGTGAGGTCTGCGGCCATGGCCTGGCCAGCGGCGAACAGCCCCAGGGCCAGGGCGGTCAGTTTCAACTGCTTGCGCATTCTTATTCTCTCCACAGTACAGGGTTGGTGAAGCAATCCATCAATGGGCTTCGGCAATCGGATCGAGCGCGCGGGCGTGCTCCACCTCCCAGCCCAGCGGTACCACGTCGCCCACGGCCAGGGCCGGGTCGAGCTCGGCAATCGGCTGTTTCACGAAGAAATCGGCCTTGCCGCAAACTTCCAGGCGCACCCGCACGTGGTCGCCAAGGTAAATGAATTCGGCCACCCGGCCAGAGAAGCGGTTGACGCAGCTCTCGCTGTGGCCATTCAGGCGCACACGCTCGGGGCGGATTGAAAGGGTTACCGGCTCGCCGGCCTGGCCGACGTTCACCGCCAGCGCCTCGACCCGTTCGCCGCGCGGCAACTGCACCTGGCAGCGCTTGCCGTCGCTGGCCAGCAGCGTGCCGTTGATGCGGTTGTTCTCACCGATGAAGTTGGCGACAAAGGTGTTGCAAGGTTCTTCGTACAGCGTGCGCGGGTCGGCGATCTGCTGGATCTCGCCCTGGTGGAATACCGCCACACGGTCGGACATGGTCAGCGCTTCGCCCTGATCGTGGGTCACGTACACCACGGTCACACCAAGGCGCTGGTGGATGTGCTTGATCTCCATCTGCATGTGTTCACGCAGTTGCTTGTCCAGCGCGCCGAGCGGTTCGTCCATCAGCACCAACTGCGGCTCGAATACCAGCGCACGGGCCAGGGCCACACGCTGCTGCTGGCCACCGGAAAGCTGGCCGGGGTAGCGCTTGGCAAAAGCATCGAGCTGGACCATGTTCAGCACGCGCTTGACCCGCTCGCTGATGTCGGTCTTGCTCAGGTTGCGCACGCTCAGCGGAAAGGCCAGGTTCTCGGCCACGGTCATGTGCGGGAACAGCGCGTAGTTCTGGAACACCATGCCGATGTCGCGCTTGTGCGGCGGCACGTTGTTGATCGAACGGCCGGCCAACTGAATTTCACCGGCGGTAGGGGTTTCGAAGCCGGCCAGCATCATCAGGCTGGTGGTCTTGCCGGAGCCGGACGGGCCAAGCAGGGTAAGGAACTCGCCCTTGCGGATGTCCAGGTTGAGGTCTTTGACGATCAGCGACTCGCCGTCGTAGCTCTTCTGCACACCACGGAAGCTGACCAGCGTTTCGCTGGTTGCAGCGTTCGACTTCGCCTCGCTCATGCCTGCACCTTCTTGTTGGATGACTGCGTAGGCAAAAGAGTAGAAGAGGCGCAAGCGCACGAAAATCGGGGGCACTGAGAGAATGCCATCATCCAGATGGAAGATTTGCTGTAGGGATTGCCCTACAACAATGGCGGGATTTGAATACTCGTCCTGAGCATCACACTGTCCCCTGTGGGAGCGGGTTCACCCGCGAAAGGGCCAGGCCTGCCATGTGAGGTGCCTGGGCAGGCCTCTTCGCGGGTGAACCCGCTCCCACACGAGGCTGGTGCAGGCGGCGAAAAGCCTATGTCGCAATCAGACCAGCTTGTGTTCCATGGCGTACTTCACCAGCTCCGCCAGCGAGTTCACTTTCAGCTTTTGCATCAAGCGCGCCTTGTGGGTGCTGATGGTTTTGCTCGACAGCGCCAGCTGCTGGGCAATGTCGTTGACGTTGGCCCCCTGGGCCAGGCGCTCGAACACCGAAAACTCCCGCTCCGACAGCAGCGTGTGCAATGGCCGGGACTCAGTCAGGCCCACTTCGAACACCATGCGGTCGGCCAGCGACGGATCGATATAACGCCCGCCACTCGCCACCCTGCGAATCGCAGTCAGTAGCAGTGCCGGGTCACTGTCCTTGGTGGCGTAGCCCGCCGCACCAGCCTTCAGCGCCCGCGCTGCCATCTGTGCCTCATCGTGCATCGACAGCATCAGGATTGCCGGGGCATCGTGCAACGCACGGATCCGCGGGATCGCCTCCAGGCCATTCACACCTGGCATCGAGATATCCAGCAGCACCACTTCGCACGGCGTGTGGCGCAGGGTTTCCAGCAGTTGCTCGCCATTCCCGGCCTCCCCCACCACCTGCATGTCCTTGGCCAAGCCAATCAACTGCTTGATGCCTTCACGGACAATGGTGTGGTCTTCGGCCACCAGTACTCGAATCACGATTGCTCTCCTACTCCAACGGAATGGCCACACTCAGGCTGGTGCCTTCGCCTGGTTCACTGGCCAGCGCCATGCTGCCCCCCAGCATCAGCACCCGCTCGCGTACACCCACCAGGCCAAATGAAGTGGGCCGGGTCTGCTCGTGGCAAAAGCCTTGGCCATCATCGCTGACCGTCATGCGCAATTGCCCGTCTTCACGCACCAGTTCGATCTCCACGCTGTGCGCCTGGGCGTGACGCATCACGTTGGTCAGCGCCTCCTGCAGGATACGAAACAGGCCAGTGGCCTTGGCATCGCTCAATGCAGGCAGATTATCCGGCACTTGTACCAGGCAGGGGATCTGCGTGCGGGCTTCGAAGCGCCGTGCCTGCCATTCGATGGCCGAGGCAATGCCGGCATCGAGGATCGGCGGACGCAAGGCAGTGGCAACATCACGCACCAGCTGGAACAGCTGGGCAATCAGGCGCTTCATGCTTGCCAGGCGCTCATTCAGCCCAGGGTCCAGCTCGGCAAACGCTAGCTCGCACATCGACACTTCCAGCTTGAGCACAGTCAGCATCTGCCCCAGCTCATCATGCACTTCCCGGGCGATGCGCGCCTTTTCTTCCTCGCGCACGCTCTCCAGGTGGGCCGACAGCTCGCGCAACTGTTCCTGGGATCGGGCCAGTGCCAATTCTGCCCGCTTACCCTGGGTGATGTCCCATACCACACCGTCCCATACCACTTGGCCGTTGGCCAGGCGCCGGGTGCTGGCCTTGATGTCAGCCCAGCGTTGCTCACCCTGACGGGTCAGGATGCGCCCCTGCCAGGACCAGTCCTGGTCGCTGGCCAAGGCCAGGTCCTGGACCCGGTGGTAGTCGGCGCGGTCTTCGGGGTGAACCAGGTTGCGCAAGCCCATCTGTGGGTGCTGGATCTCGGCCGGTGCATACCCCACCAGCGCCTCGCTGCCCTCACTGATGTAGGGGAATTCCAGCTCGCCTTCGGCCGGGTCACGCTCCAGGCGAAACACCAGCCCCGGCACGTTGCCGGCAATGCCTTTGAGCCGCGCCTCGCTTTCGCGCAGTGCCGCCAGGGCGCGGTGGCGTTCGGTGACATCGGCGAGGTAGACCACCAGGTATTCGGAATCACGAAAGCGCAAAAAACTTAGTGATAGCTCGACCGGGAGCAGGCTGTGGTCGGCCCGCCGGCACTGTGCCTCGAACTGGCCGACACCGCCCTCCCCGGTGCGGGCGCCTTTCCACAACTCCAGCCAGCGGTCCATGGTCAGGCTTGGCTCGAAAGCGCTCAAAGGCCGCTCCAGCAGTTCGCCGTCGCCATAACCCAGCATGCGCTCGGCAGCATGGTTGGCGTAGCGTACGTGGCTGTCCCAGTTGACCCAGAGAATGCCCACCGTGCTCTGGTCGATGGCGAACTGGCTCAGGCGCAAGGCCTCTTCACGCACTTGTCGCTCCACCAGGCTTTCCCGTGTGGTCAGCAGGCTGCGCTCCAGCTGGCGCTGCTGCCGGCGCTGCCACACCAGCGTGGCCAAGGCACACAACAGCAACAAACCGAACAGCAAGGCCAGGTTCTGCCAAAAGCCTGGCGACTCGCTAAGGCGTGGGTATTTGGGCTGCAACCAGCGTTGGTGCAGCTGCTCCAGCTCCTTGGCCGGCAGCGCCTGCAGGCCGCGTTCGAGCACATCGGCCAGCAGCGGCCAGTCGCGTCGCGAGCCGATACGCAGCAGCTGCGGCAGGCCGATATCGCCGACCACCGCCAGCTCACTGAATTCGCTCTCACGTGACAAGCGGCTGAGCTGGGCTTCATCCAGCACCGCGAAACCGGCCTGGCCACCTACCACCAGTTGCAATGCCTCACGCTCGTTGGGCACCCCCTGCAAGTTGAGGTTGCCGTAGTTGCCGCGCAGGTAATCGGCCAGCTGGCTGGGCATGCGCACTGCCACCCGCTGCTCGGCTTCAAGCTTTTCCAGCTCCACGGCCATGGCGCCGGTGCGCGGCCCCACCACCAGTTGCGGCACGCGCATGTACGGGTCGCTGAACAGCCACAGCCGCAGGCTGGCCGGCGTCTGGGTAAGGCCGGGGGCGAAGTCGATTTCGCCGCTATGCAGGGCATGTTCCAGGCTGGCCTGGTCGCTGAAGTTGCGCCAGGTAAGGTCCAGGCGCAGCGCCTGCGCCAGGCTGTTCACCAGTTCTACGTTGGCCCCGTACAGTTGCTGCAGGCGCCGGTCGAACTGGGCGTAGGGCGCCTGCAGCACCAGGCCGACGCGCAAGCTGCGGTGCGCGTCCAGCCACTGCTGCTGCGCAGGCTCCAGGGTAACGGTGGGCACTGCCTCGGGCCGGGCCAATGCAATCAAGGGCAGCCACAAGCAGCCGATAACCAACAGGCGACGCACTCGCTTCATCTAAACGCTCGTCTTGGCAAAGGCGGCCATGCAGCATGGCCGTCACGGGCAAATACTATTAGGCTGCCGGTATCATTCTGGCCCTGGGTTGACTCATGTCCACACTTTATCGCACGACGCTGGCAATGTGCTGCCTGGCCTCGATCCTTCCACTCGGCGCCTTGGCCGCCGATGCCGAAAAACCACCCACCACCACCGAGGCTCCAGCCGCCCAAGCCTCGCGCCCGCCCCTGCTGGAGCGCAGCCAGGAAGATGCCCAGGCGCTGGAACGGCTTGTACCCAAGGCCGAGCAGCAGACCCTGCAGGCCGGTGCCGACAGCTTCCTGGCACTTTGGAAACCCGCCAATGACAACGACCCGCAAGGGGCAGTCATCATTATTCCCGGTGCAGGCGAGACCGCCGACTGGCCAAATGCGGTCGGCCCACTGCGGCAGAAATTCCCGGATGTCGGCTGGCACAGCCTGAGCGTCAGCCTGCCCGACCTGCTCGCCGACAGCCCGCAAGCACGGGTCGAAGCCACACCGCCTGCCGAGCCTGCGAAAGACCAAGGCGAAAGCGCCCCTGCCAAGGATGTGCCGGCCGATGCCAATGCCAACGTCGCCCAGGCCACGGCGGCCGATGCCGATGCGGCAGAAAGCACTGACGCCGAACAGGCCAGCGAGCAGGCGGACCCTGCAGATGCCGAGCGTATCTTCGCCCGCCTGGATGCCGCCGTGGCGTACGCCCAGCAACACAACGCCCGCAGCATCGTGCTGATCGGCCATGGTAGCGGTGCGTATTGGGCGGCCCGCTACCTGAGCGAGAAGCAGCCACCTCAGGTACAAAAGCTGGTGATGGTCGCCGCACAGACACCGGCGCGGGTTGAGCATGACCTGGAAAGCCTGGCGCCGACCTTGAAGGTGCCGACAGCGGATATCTATTACGTCACCCGCAGCAGCGACCGCAACGCGGCCGAACAGCGCCTGCAGGCCAGCAAGCGGCAGAAGGACAGCCAGTACCGGCAGTTGTCGTTGATTGCCATGCCGGGGAACAAGGCCGCGGAACAAGAGCAGTTGTTCCGCCGGGTACGGGGATGGATGAGCCCTCAGGGTTGAGCTGAAATCGATGGGGGTGCCGGGCACCCCCATCGCGACACAAGGCCGCTCCCACAAGTACTGCGCACCCCTCGGGCTTTGCGCGAACGTGTAGGAGCGGCCTTGCATCGCGATGGGCCGCACAGCGGCCCCGTTTTGTTACAGGCCCCGCCGCTTACGAATCATGGCATAGGCCTGATGCAATTCACGGGTACGCTCGGTCGCCTCACGCACCTGCGCCTCGCTGGCACCGGTACCCGCCAGCTTGTCCGGGTGATGCCGGCTCACCAGCCGGCGATACGCCTGCTTGACCTTGTCCGTCTCCGTGTCCGCCTCAACTGCAAGCAAGCGCAACGCTGCGGCATAGGTCATGGCCACCCCTTCCGTTCCGGCGGCCTTGCGTGGCTCGTACTCCAGCGACATCGCCTGCACCTGGCGCCGGCTCAGGCCCAGCTTCTGCCCCCAGTCCAGCAGCAGCTCACGCTCCTTGTTGCCCATCTTGCCGTCGGCCCAGACCATGCGCCAACAGGCGCGCAGGGTGCCTTCAGCCGCATGCGGCTGCTGGCGAATGCGGCGCAAATGGCTGCCCAGCCGGTCCTTGCCCGCCTTGCCGCGGTTGAACGCGGCTATCGCCCGCAGCCGGGCCGCTTCGGCCAGGTCCAGGCGCACCATCTCCTGGCGCGCCTGGCGGATATGCTGCTCAGCCACCCGGCCATCGCACTTGGCCAGGCGCCCGAGCATCACGAACAGCAACTCGTCGTCGCGCAAGGCCGAGCGACCGCCCAGGCGTTCGCGCATGTCTTCCCAGCCTTGCAAGCGCAAGCGGCGGTCCAGGGCCTGCCCAAGCAACCCGCCGAGCAAGGCCCCCGGAATGCTGGCAACAGCAAAACCGGCACTCACACCAATCAGCGTGCCTGGCCACCACATGTCAGGCGCGCTCGCCAATCAAGCGCTCAGCCTCGGCCAGGCGCTCAGGCGTACCAACATCCACCCAGTGCCCACGGTAGTGCTCGCCAGTGACCTTGCCGTCTGCCATGGCCTGACGCAGCAGCGGCGCCAGCTTGAAGGCGTCGGCCTGGCAACCGTCGAACAGTGCCGGGTGCAGCACCGAAAGGCCACTGAAGGTCAGCGTGCCTGGAGCATCATCGCCATCGACGACCTGCTCGCCCACCAGGCGAAAGTCACCGCGGCCGTGATGGCCAGGGTTGTCGACCAGTACCAGGTGAGCAAGGCCTTGCAGAGGGGCCTGCAGGCATGTGAAGTCGTAGTCGCTCCAGACATCGCCGTTAACCAGCAGGAACGGCGCGTCACCCAGCAATGGCAGGGCCTTGAAGATGCCACCACCGGTTTCCAGCGGCTCGCCCTCGGGTGAATAACGAATGCTCAGCCCGAAGCGGCTGCCATCGCCCAGGTGATCTTCGATCTGCTGGCCCAGCCAGGCATGGTTGATCACCACCTCGGTAACACCCGCCGTCGCCAGGGCGTGCAGGTGGTACTCGATCAGCGGCTGGCCGGCGACCGGGATCAGTGGCTTGGGGGTATGCAGGGTCAACGGGCGCATGCGCTCGCCTTTGCCCGCTGCCAGGATCATTGCCTTCATGCACGCGCTCCGGCCTGCAACTCGGCAATCAGCTCACCCAGCTCCGCCAATTCGGGCCGGCGGCCGATCACTTCTTCTATATAGGCGAAGAAACGCGGCACGTCGCCCAGGTAGCGCGGCTTGCCATCACGGTGGCAAATGCGGGCGAAAATGCCGATGACTTTCAGGTGGCGCTGCACCCCCATCAGGTCGCTGGCACGCTGGAATGCTTCGAAGTCGCCCTGTACCGGGATGCCGGCCGCCTTTGCCCGCTGCCAGTAGTCTCGCAGCCAGGCTTCGACCCGTGCCTGCGGCCAGCTGAGGAAGGCGTCCTTGAACAGGCAGGTGATGTCGTAGGTGACCGGGCCGTACACCGCATCCTGGAAGTCCAGCACACCGGGGTTGGGGGTGCTCTGCATCAGGTTGCGCGGCATGTAGTCGCGGTGCACCAGCACCTTGGGCTGCGCCAGCGCGCTGTCTATCAGCAGTTGGCTGACGCGCTGCCAGGTGGCTTTCTGCGCTTCGCTCAAGGCCAGCCCAAGCTCACGCCCCACGTACCACTCGGGGAACAGCTCTACTTCACGGCGCAGCAGGGCGTCGTCGTAGCTGGGCAGCGGCGCATCCATTGGCAGACGCTGGAAGGCCAACAAGGCCTCGATGGCGTCGGCAAACAGGCCATCGGCGTTATCCGCATCAATAATATCAAGGTATGTCTGGTGGCCCAGATCCCCCAGCAGCAGGAAGCCCCGCTCCAGGTCCTGGGCATGGATCAGCGGCACATGCACACCAGCGCTGGCTAGCAGGTGGTCGATGGCGACGAACGGTCGGCAGTTTTCCTGCGGAGGGGGTGCGTCCATGATCACGAAGCTGTGGCCCGCGCCCTGCCAGCGGAAGTAGCGGCGGAAGCTGGCGTCGCTGCTGGCCGCGGTCAGGCTGCCCGCGGGCACTTCGCCCCAGGCGTTGTTGCGGAAAAGATCATTGAGCTGCTCATCGAGCCAGACCGTCAGTTGTTGCAGGCGTACATCGTGTTCAGGCATTACAAGGGTCTCCGACGGCCCTAGCCGTCAAGCGGGTCATGCTTTATTATCCAGCATCTTTTTCAGACCATCGAGAGGCGTGCGGCCCCACACGCGGGCAGATGGCACGCAGGAAGCCCGGACTAATAAGATGGCATTGAAATCCCCCGCGTTTCGTAGAAAGTTTCCGTTGCTGGTAACCGGCGGTCTGCTGGCCCTGCAACCTCTGGCCACCTCATACGTAGTGGCAGCCGAACAGTTCGACTGCCAAGTGTCCGCCTCCGGTGGTTGGGACTGCAAGCCCAAAGCGCCAGTCAACAACCTGCCGCCGCGCCCGGTGCACGAAGGTGCGGCCGTCAGCTCTGGCACAGAAGCCGCGAGCGAAGCCGACACCGCAGACCGGCCGATGCTGGTCACCGAGGCCAAAGGCCGTGGCCTGAAATCGCGCAGCGAAGACTACAGCCACCTGGACTGGGTGCCGCGTGAAAAACTCACCGCCGCGCAGCTGGCCGAAACCGGCCCGTACTGCGGCGGCGCCTATATCGAGCCTACCCGCCCGGGCATGGCCGATACCACGCCGAAGGATGAGTCGCCGACTTACATCAACGCCAAGGTATCCAAGTACCAGCAGGAGCAGCAGATCGCTACTCTCGCCGGTGACGTGGTAATGCGCCAGGGCAGCATGCAGGCCGAGGCCGACGAGGCCAACCTCTACCAGACCGAAAACCGTGGCGAGCTCAAGGGCAACGTCAAGATCCGTGACAACGGTTCGCTGGTGGTCGGTGACGAGGCACAGATCCAGCTCGACACCGGCGAAGCCCAGGTCGACAACGCCGAATACGTGATGCACAAGTCGCACATCCGCGGCAGTGCCCTGTACGCCAAACGTGGCGAAAACGCCATCATCCGCCTCAAGGACGGTACGTACACCACCTGCGAACCGGGCAGCAACGCCTGGCAGTTGAAGGGCAACAACATCACCCTGAACCCGGCCACCGGTTTCGGCACCGCGACCAACGTTACGCTGCGGGTCAAGGATTTCCCGGTGTTCTATACACCGTACATCTACTTCCCGATCGACGACCGTCGCCAGTCCGGCTTCCTGCCGCCATCGTTCAGCACCAGCAGCGACACCGGCTTCATGCTGGTCACGCCGTACTACTTCAACCTGGCGCCCAACTACGACGCCACGTTGTACCCGCGTTACATGACCAAACGCGGCCTGTTGATGGAAGGCGAGTTCCGCTACCTGACGCCTTCGAGCGAAGGCCAGTTTGGCGGCGCGTACCTGAACGACAAGGACGACGACCGCAAAGACCAGACTGACTACAAAGAACAGCGCTGGATGGTCAACTGGCAGCACAAGGGTGGCCTGGACGAGCGCCTGATGACCGAGGTGAACTACACCGACATCAGCGACCCGTTCTACTTCCAGGACCTGGAATCCGACCAGATCGGCGTTGAAAGCAAGGACCTCCTTGACCAGCAAGGTGCGTTGACGTGGCGTGGCGACAGCTACACGGCACGCTTGAACGTGCACGCCTACGAGATGGCCACCATTTCGCAGATCACGCCGTATGATCGCCTGCCGCAGCTCACACTCAATGGCACGCTGCCTTACCAGCCAGGCGGTTTGAACTTTGGTTACGAAACTGAAGCCGTTCGCTTTGATCGCGACCTGAAAGACGACTTCGTTCTCGACAAGGACGGCAATCCCGACTCCAGCGCCGGGATCCCAGGCCGACGTCTCGACGAGAACATCTTCGGCGTGGCTCGTGCCAACGGTACCCGCCTGAACGTCGCCCCTTCCATGAGCCTGCCCATGGAAGCAAGCTACGGCTACATCACGCCGAAGCTTAAATACATGTACACCCACTACGACCTTGACCTGGATAGCAAGGGCAAGAACGATTTGATCACGGAGCCCGGTAAGATTCCTCTGTACGGCGACTTCAAGAGCAATCAAGACCGTGATGTTCCTATCTTTAGTGTCGACAGTGGCCTGTACTTCGACCGCAACACATCCCTGTTCGGAACGAATTACAAGCAGACACTCGAACCGCGCCTGTTCTATCTCTACGTTCCGTATAAGGACCAGGTTGATATCCCTCTGTTTGACACCAGCGAGACGCTCTTCAGCTACGACTCGCTGTTCCGAGACAACCGCTTCAGCGGTCCGGACCGTATCGGCGACGAGAACAAGCTTTCGCTGGGTGTGACCACCCGCTGGATCGAAGACAACGGTTTCGAGCGCCAGAACTTCAGCATCGGCCAGGCCTACTACTTCAAGGACCGCAAGGTCCAGCTGCCGGGCATCGACTACCGCGACCGCAAGGATGCACAGTCCGATGTGTCGCCATACGCGCTGGTGTACAACTATTACTTCAACCGCGACTGGCGCTTCAATTCGGACTTCAACTGGGACCCGGACAGCCGCAGCACCCGCTCGGGCAGCGCGATGTTCCACTACCAGCCTGAAGACAACCCGAACAAGGTGGTCAACCTTGGCTATCGCTACCGCAATGACACCATTGCCTACGACTCGACCACGGGCACGTGGAAAGTGGGCGGTGGCGACTACGGCACACCGGGCGACCCGAACTACATCAAGGACTACTACAAGATCCAGCAGCATGACTTCTCGGTCATCTGGCCGATCGTTCCGCAGTGGAGCGTCATCGCCCGCTGGCAGCATGACTACAACCGCAACCGCACCCTGGAAGCCATGGGTGGTTTCGAATACGACAACTGCTGCTGGAAGCTGCGCCTGATCAACCGCTACTGGATCGATTACGACGATTTCAGCCAGGCGCTTCCGCAGAACGAAAAAGGCGACCACGGCATCTTCCTTCAGATCGTTCTGAAAGGCCTCGGTGGCGTAGTGGGCAACAAGGTCGAATCTTTCCTCGACCAAGGCATTCAAGGTTACCGTGAACGTGAAGACCAAGCTTATTGATCGTCTGCGCCCAGTGTTGCTGGGCGCCGCTTTGCTGAGTGGCGCGGTGCATGCCGCGGTACAACCTCTTGATCGCGTGGTGGCCATCGTCGACAACGACGTGGTCATGCAAAGCCAGCTGAACCAGCGCGTGCATGAGGTGCAGCAAACCATCGCCAAGCGCGGCGGCGGCGTGCCGCCGACCAGCGCTCTGGAACAGCAGGTGCTGGAACGCCTGATCGTCGAGAACCTGCAGCTGCAGATCGGCGAGCGTTCGGGCATCCGCATCACCGACGAAGAGCTGAACCAGGCCATCGGCACCATTGCCCAGCGCAATGGCATGTCCCTGGACCAGTTCCGCGCCGCCCTGGCCCGTGACGGCCTGTCGTTCGATGACGCTCGCGAGCAGGTCAAGCGCGAGATGATCATCAGCCGCGTGCGTCAGCGCCGTGTGGCCGAACGCATCCAGGTGTCGGAGCAGGAAGTGAAGAACTTCCTCAACTCCGACATGGGCAAGATGCAGATGTCGGAAGAGTACCGCTTGGCCAACATCCTCATCCCGACCCCGGAAGCCGCCAGCGCGGATGATATCCAGAAGGCAGCGCGCAAGGTCGGTGACGTGTACCAGCAGCTGCGCCAGGGCGCCGACTTCGGCCAGATGGCGATTGCCAACTCGGCCAGCGAAAACGCCCTGGAAGGCGGCGAGATGGGCTGGCGTAAAGCCGGCCAGCTGCCACCAGACTTCGCCAAAATGCTCAGTAGCATGCCGGTCGGTGAAATCACCCAGCCTACTCGCATCCCCAACGGCTTCATCATCCTCAAGCTCGAGGAGAAGCGCGGTGGCAGCGAGAACGTGCTGCGTGACGAAGTGCATGTACGCCACATCCTGATCAAGCCAAGTGAGATCCGCAGCGAAGCGGCCACCGAGCAACTGGCCGAGCGCCTGTACGATCGCATAAAGAACGGCGAAGACTTCGGCGAGCTGGCGAAGAGCTTCTCGGAAGACCCGGGTTCGGCGCTCAACGGCGGCGACCTCAACTGGGTAGACCCGAACAGCCTGGTACCGGAGTTCCGCGAGCAGATGGCCAACGCCCAGCAAGGCGAAGTGACCAAACCGTTCAAGACCCAGTACGGCTGGCACGTTCTGGAAGTGCTGGGCCGCCGCGCCACCGACAGCACCGAACAGGCACGTGAGCAACAGGCCCAGAGCGTCCTGCGCAACCGCAAGTACGACGAAGAGCTGCAAACCTGGCTGCGCCAGATTCGCGACGAAGCCTACGTTGAAATCAAGCTGCCTGGCGCTGACCAGGCCGCCCAGTGAAGCCCCAGCGCTTCGCCGTCACCCCTGGCGAGCCTGCCGGCATAGGTCCCGACCTGTGCCTGCTGCTCGCCGCAGACGCCCAGCCCCACCCCCTGATCGCCATCACCAGCCGTGACCTGCTCGCCGAGCGGGCCACGCAGCTGGGGCTGGCCGTCAGCCTGCTGCCAGTCGCCCCGGGCCAATGGCCCGACCAGCCGGCACCCGCGGGCAGCCTGTACGTGTGGGATACCCCTCTTGCAGCCCCGGTAGTGCCAGGCCAGCTCGACAAAGCCAACGCGGCGTTCGTGCTGGAAACCCTGACCCGCGCCGGGCAAGGCTGCCTCGATGGGCATTTTGCCGGGATGATCACCGCCCCTGTGCACAAGGGCGTGATCAACGAAAGCGGTATCGCCTTCTCCGGGCATACCGAGTTCCTTGCCGAGCTGACCCAGACCGCGCAGGTGGTAATGATGCTGGCCACCCGCGGCCTGCGCGTGGCCCTTGTAACCACGCACCTGCCGCTGCGTGATATTGCCGACGCCATCACTGCCGAGCGCGTCGAACGTGTAACCCGTATCCTGCATGCCGACATGCGCGACAAGTTCGGCATTGCCAACCCCCGCATACTGGTGTGCGGCCTCAACCCGCACGCGGGCGAGGGCGGCCACCTGGGCCGCGAAGAAATCGACATCATCGAGCCGACCCTGGCCCGCCTGCGCACCGAAGGCATGGACCTGCGCGGGCCGCTGCCGGCCGATACCCTGTTTACCCCCAAATATCTGGAGCACTGCGACGCGGTGCTGGCGATGTACCACGACCAAGGCCTGCCTGTACTCAAGTACAAAGGTTTCGGCGCTGCAGTCAACGTGACCCTGGGCCTGCCGATCATCCGCACGTCGGTCGACCACGGCACCGCCCTGGACCTCGCCGGCACCGGCAACGTCGACACCGGCAGCCTGCGCGTCGCGCTGGAAACCGCCTACCAGATGGCCGAGAACCGACCATGAACGAGCAATACCAACACCGGGCACGCAAGCGCTTCGGCCAGAACTTCCTGCACGACGCCGGCATCATCGACCGCATCCTGCGTGCCATCAACGCCAAGGCCGGCGAACACCTGCTGGAAATCGGCCCGGGCCAGGGCGCCCTGACCGAAGGCCTGCTGGGCAGCGGTGCACAACTGGACGTGGTGGAGCTGGACAAGGACCTGGTGCCGATCCTGCAGCACAAGTTTGCTAACCGCTCCAACTTCCGCCTGCACCAGGGCGACGCCCTGAAGTTCGACTTCAACCAGCTGGGCGTGCCACCGCGCAGCCTCAAGGTGGTGGGCAACCTGCCCTACAACATTTCCACCCCGCTGATCTTCCACCTGCTCAGCCATGCCGGGCTGATCCGCGACATGCACTTCATGCTGCAAAAGGAAGTGGTCGAGCGCATGGCCGCTGGCCCTGGCGGTGGGGACTGGGGGCGTTTGTCGATCATGGTGCAGTACCACTGCCGCGTCGAACACCTGTTCAACGTGGGCCCTGGCGCCTTCAACCCGCCGCCGAAAGTGGACTCGGCCATTGTCCGCCTGGTGCCGCACGAAGTGCTGCCGTTCCCGGCCAAGGACCACCTGCTGCTGGAGCGCGTCGTTCGCGAAGCCTTCAACCAGCGGCGCAAGACACTGCGCAATACCCTGAAAGGCCTGCTCGACAGCGCGGCCATCGAGGCCGCCGGCGTGGATGGCAGCCTGCGGCCCGAACAGCTGGACCTGGCCGCCTTTGTGCGCCTGGCTGACCAGCTGGCTGATCAGCAAGCCTGATATCGCTTGTACCGGCCTCTTCGCGGGTAAACCCGCTCCCACAAGTACGCCACAGCCTTCAAATACTGTGCAATCCCTGTGGGAGCGGGTTCACCCGCGAAGAGGCCGGCGCTGACGACAAAGGCCGCAAGCCCCACACCGCTAGCCCTCCCCCCTCCCAATGGCCTAGACTGCATTATTGCGTCAGCTCGCCCAAGGCCATTGCATGTCCGATCCTCGCTATCTGATCGACGTCAGCGTCGTGACCCGCTACCTGAAAGAACAATCCGACCCCGAAAACAGTCGTTTCGCTTTCGCTTACACCATTACCGTGCAGAACAATGGCTCGCTCAAGGCCAAGCTGCTGTCACGCCACTGGCTGATCACCAATGGTGATGGCGAGGTGGAGGAAGTACGCGGCTCCGGCGTGGTTGGCCAGCAACCCAACATCGACCCGGGCCAGAGCCACACCTATAGCAGCGGTGCGGTAATCACCACCCGGGTGGGCACCATGCAGGGCAGTTACCAGATGTTCGCCGAAGACGGTAAGCGCTTCGACGCCGAGATCGCCCCCTTCCGCCTCGCGGTGCCCGGGGCGCTGCACTGATGGCAACCTACGCCGTCGGTGACCTGCAGGGTTGCCTGCAACCCCTCAAGTGCCTGCTCGACCGTGTCGGTTTCAACCCGGCCGTCGACCGCCTGTGGCTGGTCGGCGACCTGGTCAACCGCGGCCCCGAATCACTGGAAACCCTGCGCTTCCTGTATTCGATCCGCCAGTCGCTGGTCTGCGTGCTGGGCAACCATGACCTGCACCTGCTGGCTGCCTGGCACAACGTCGAGCGCCTGAAGAAAAGCGACACGCTACGCGAGGTTATCGAAGCACCGGACGCCGATCAGCTGTTCCACTGGCTGCGCCAGCAAAAACTGCTGCATTACGACGAGGCACGCGGCATTGCCATGGCGCACGCCGGCATCCCCCCCCAATGGACGCTGGGCCAGGCCCTCGGTCTCGCGGCAGAGGTGGAAGAAGTACTGCGCGACGATGGCCGCCTGAAGCTGTACCTCGACGGCATGTATGGCAACGAACCGAACAAGTGGAGCAAGAACCTGACCGGTATCGAACGCCTGCGGGTCATTACCAACTACTTCACACGCATGCGCTTCTGCACCGCCGAGGGCAAACTCGACCTCAAGAGCAAGGAAGGCCTGGGCACCGCGCCCAAGGGTTACAAGCCCTGGTTTGCTCACAAGGACCGCCGCTCGCGGCATGTAAAGATCATCTTCGGCCACTGGGCCGCCCTCGAAGGCCGCGTCAACGAGCCAGGCGTCATCGCCCTGGACACCGGCTGCGTGTGGGGCGGCGCCATGACCCTGTACAACGTCGACAGCGGCGAATACCACCGCTGTGACTGCGCCGACGACGGCACCCTGCGCCAGCCGGCACAACCCACTACACTCAACGTCCACACCTGAAGGAAGTAGTACCCATGAGCGAATTCAAGCGCATCCCTCCCGAGCAGGCCTTGGAGCTTCGCAAGCAAGAAGGTGCGGTCGTCGTCGACATTCGCGACTCGCAAGCCTTCGCCGCCGGCCACATCACCGGTGCCCGGCATCTGGATAACCATTCGGTTGCCGATTTCATCCGCAGCGCCGACCTCGACGCACCTACCCTGGTGGTCTGCTACCACGGCAACTCCAGCCAGAGCGCTGCCGCCTACCTGGTCGGCCAGGGCTTTTCCGACGTGTACAGCGTGGACGGCGGCTTTGAACTGTGGCGCGCCACCTACCCGGCCGAGACCGCCCAAGGCGCCGCCGAATAAATATTTTCATTTTTACTGCAGCCCGCGCCCTGTGCGGGCTTGCGGCTTATCTGACGAACGGTCGTTCGCAACTTCTCCGCCCCGCCGCCTTGAACTTACCGATAACCAACTATTCTTAAGCGCAGGCCATCCAGAAAAAGGGGAGAGCCGGTACACCGGCGTGCGGGTCATCGGTAGCGTTACAGGGTGTTCTGGGGGGTATACAGCAGCCGGCAAAACCGGTTGCATGCCAGCATCAGCTGACTGATCCGGCGTCGTCTCCACGTATCGAGCGAGGTGACGTCATGAGTATTTTTAGCCACTTCCAACAACGTTTCGAGTCCACGCGCCAGGAAGAACTCTCGCTGCAGGAGTACCTCGAGCTGTGCAAAGGGGATCGCAGTGCCTACGCATCGGCGGCCGAACGGCTGTTGCTGGCCATAGGTGAGCCAGAGCTGATCGACACCTCTACCAACTCCAGGCTGTCGCGCATCTTCTCCAACAAGGTTATCCGCCGCTATCCGGCCTTTGCCGACTTCCATGGCATGGAAGAGTGCATCGACCAGATCGTTTCTTATTTCCGCCACGCCGCCCAAGGCCTGGAAGAAAAGAAACAGATCCTCTATCTGCTGGGCCCGGTG
Organism: Pseudomonas sp. BP01; assembly: GCF_022760795.1. Lineage (NCBI taxonomy): Bacteria > Pseudomonadati > Pseudomonadota > Gammaproteobacteria > Pseudomonadales > Pseudomonadaceae > Pseudomonas > Pseudomonas sp. BP01. The sequence continues at coordinate 92,743 of NZ_JAFBKA010000019.1, read as the reverse complement.
GGCGGCGGTAAATCGTCGCTGGCCGAAAAACTCAAGCAGCTGATGGAAAAGGTCCCGTTTTATGCCATCAAGGGCTCGCCGGTATTCGAGTCGCCCCTGGGGTTGTTCAACGCCACCGAAGACGGGGCCATCCTCGAGGAGGAGTACGGCATCTCGCGGCGCTACCTGAACACCATCATGTCGCCCTGGGCCACCAAACGCCTGCAGGAGTTCGGCGGCGACATCAGCAAGTTCAAAGTGGTCAAGCTGTACCCGTCGATCCTCAACCAGATTGCCATCGCCAAGACCGAACCGGGCGACGAGAACAACCAGGACATTTCCGCCCTGGTGGGCAAGGTCGATATTCGCAAACTTGAGGAATTCCCGCAGAACGACGCCGATGCCTACAGCTATTCGGGCGCGCTGTGCCGGGCCAACCAGGGCCTGATGGAATTCGTCGAGATGTTCAAGGCGCCGATCAAGGTCCTGCACCCACTGCTCACGGCCACTCAGGAAGGCAACTACAACAGTACAGAGGGGCTTGGTGCCATTCCCTACACCGGCATCCTGTTGGCCCACTCCAACGAATCGGAGTGGCACACGTTCCGCAACAACAAGAACAACGAGGCGTTCATCGACCGGATCTACATCGTCAAGGTGCCGTACTGCCTGCGCGTCAGCGATGAGATCAAGATCTACGACAAATTGCTGATCAACAGCTCGCTGGCCAAGGCCCATTGCGCGCCCGACACCCTCAAGATGCTGGCCCAGTTCACGGTACTTTCGCGCCTCAAGGAGCCAGAGAACTCCAACATCTACTCGAAGATGCGCGTCTACGACGGCGAGAACCTCAAGGACACCGACCCCAAGGCCAAGTCGATCCAGGAGTACCGCGACTCGGCAGGCGTCGACGAGGGCATGAACGGCCTGTCGACCCGCTTCGCCTTCAAGATCCTTTCCAAAGTCTTCAACTTCGACCCACACGAGATTGCGGCCAACCCCGTGCACCTGCTGTATGTGCTTGAGCAGCAGATCGAACAGGAACAGTTCCCTGCCGAAGTGCGCGAGCGTTACCTGCGCTACCTGAAGGAGTACCTGGCACCGCGCTATATCGAGTTCATCGGCAAGGAAATCCAGACCGCCTACCTGGAGTCCTACAGCGAATACGGCCAGAACATTTTCGACCGCTACGTGCTGTACGCCGACTTCTGGATCCAGGACCAGGAATACCGCGACCCGGAGACCGGCGAAATCCTCAACCGCATCGCCCTCAACGAAGAGCTGGAGAAGATCGAGAAACCGGCCGGCATCAGCAACCCGAAAGATTTCCGCAACGAAATCGTCAACTTCGTGCTGCGTGCCCGTGCCAACAACAATGGCAAGAACCCGAGCTGGCTGAGCTATGAAAAGCTGCGGGTGGTGATCGAGAAGAAAATGTTCTCCAACACCGAAGACCTGCTGCCAGTCATCAGCTTCAACGCCAAGGCCAGCAAGGAAGACCAACAGAAGCACAACGACTTCGTCACGCGCATGGTGGAGCGTGGCTACACCGACAAACAGGTTCGTCTGCTGTCGGAATGGTACCTGCGGGTCAGGAAATCGCAATAAAGCGACAAGCTACACACTGCGCGCCCAACGCTGGCAAGCCAGCCTTGGGCGGCAGCAGCTGCCTTGCTGCCTTTAGGTGCAGCGAGCCCGTAGCTTGAAGCGTGCAGCTGTTCCCAGCTACCGGAGGGACCATGAGCTACGTTATAGACCGACGCCTGAACGGCAAGAACAAGAGCACGGTCAACCGCCAGCGCTTCCTGCGGCGGTACCGTGAACACATCAAGAAAGCCGTCGAAGAGGCGGTAAGCCGCCGTTCCATCATGGACATGGAGCATGGCGAGCAAATCAGCATTCCGGGGCGCGACATCGACGAACCCGTGCTCCACCACGGTCGCGGCGGCAAACAGACCGTCGTGCACCCTGGCAACAAGGAGTTCACTGCCGGCGAACATATCCCCAGGCCGCAAGGTGGTGGTGGGGGCGGCGGAGGCCGCGGCAAGGCGGGCAACTCCGGCGACGGCATGGACGACTTCGTCTTCCAGATCACCCAGGAAGAATTCCTCGAATTCATGTTCGAGGACCTCGAACTGCCCAACCTGGTCAAACGTCACCTGACCGGCACCGACACCTTCAAGACCGTACGCGCAGGTATCGCCAACGAGGGCAACCCGTCACGCATCAACATCGTGCGCACCTTGCGCTCGGCGCATGCCCGGCGTATCGCCCTGACCGGCAGCAGCCGCGCACTGCTGCGCGAAGCACAAAAGGAACTCGACCGCCTGCGGGTCGAGGAGCCGGACAACTTCACCGATATCCAGGAAGTCGAACAGGAAATCGAACGCCTGAAGGCACGCATCAATCGGCTGCCCTTCCTCGACACCTTCGACCTCAAGTACAACCTGCTGGTCAAGCAGCCCAACCCCAGCTCCAAGGCAGTAATGTTCTGCCTGATGGACGTGTCCGGCTCCATGACCCAGGCCACCAAGGACATCGCCAAGCGCTTCTTCATCCTGTTGTACCTGTTCCTCAAGCGTAACTACGACCGCATCGAAGTGGTGTTCATCCGCCACCACACCAGCGCCCGGGAAGTCGACGAGGAAGAGTTCTTCTACTCGCGGGAAACCGGCGGCACCATCGTTTCCAGCGCGCTAAAGCTGATGCAGGAGATCATGGCCGAACGCTACCCGGCCAGCGACTGGAACATCTACGCCGCCCAGGCTTCTGACGGCGATAACTGGAACGACGACTCGCCGATCTGCCGCGACATCCTGTCCAAGCAGATCATGCCGCACGTGCAGTACTACACTTACGTCGAGATCACCCCCCGTGAGCATCAGGCGCTGTGGTACGAATACGAACGCATCGGCGAAGCCTTCCCCGACACGTTCGCCCAGCAGCAGTTGGTATCGGCCGGCGATATCTACCCGGTCTTCCGTGAACTCTTCCAGCGCAGGTTAGCCACATGACCGCCAGAGCACAGAGACGCCAACCCATTTCCACCGGGTCCGAGTGGACGTTCGAGCTGATTCAGACCTACGACCGGGAAATCGGTCGCCTGGCCGAACGTTACGCCCTGGACACGTACCCCAACCAGATCGAGGTGATCACGGCCGAGCAGATGATGGACGCCTATGCCTCGGTCGGCATGCCACTGGGTTACCACCACTGGTCCTACGGCAAACAGTTCCTCAGCACAGAAAAGTCCTACAGCCGTGGCCAGATGGGCCTGGCCTACGAAATCGTGATCAACTCCGACCCCTGCATCGCCTACCTGATGGAAGAAAACACCATGTGCATGCAGGCACTGGTGATCGCGCATGCCTGCTATGGCCACAACAGCTTCTTCAAAGGCAACTACCTGTTCCGCACCTGGACCGACGCCAGCTCGATCATCGATTACCTGGTGTTTGCCAAGCAGTACATCGCCCAGTGCGAAGAGCGCCACGGCATAGATGCCGTGGAAGACCTGATCGACTCCTGCCATGCCCTGATGAACTACGGCGTGGACCGCTACAAGCGCCCCTACCCCATCTCCGCAGAAGAGGAACGGCGGCGCCAGAAGGAACGTGAGGAGCACCTGCAGCGCCAGATCAACGACCTGTGGCGCACCATCCCGAAAAGCGCCGAAAGGGGCAACGAACGCGATGAGGGGCGCTTCCCCGCCGAACCACAGGAGAACATCCTGTATTTCATCGAGAAGAATGCACCGCTGCTCGAACCCTGGCAGCGTGAAGTGGTGCGCATCGTGCGCAAGATCGCCCAGTACTTCTACCCGCAGCGCCAGACCCAGGTCATGAACGAAGGCTGGGCAACTTTCTGGCACTACACGCTGATGAACGACCTGTACGACGAGGGGCTGATCACCGAAGGCTTCATGATGGAGTTTTTGACGTCGCACACCAGCGTGGTGTTCCAGCCCGGCTTCGACAGCCCCTACTACAGCGGTATCAACCCTTACGCACTGGGCTTTGCGATGTATACCGACATACGGCGCATGTGCGAGAACCCGACCGAGGAAGATCGCCACTGGTTCCCCGACATTGCCGGCAGTGATTGGCTTTCTACCATCAAGTTTGCCATGAGCAGTTTCAAGGACGAGAGCTTCATCCTGCAGTACCTGTCGCCCAAGGTAATGCGTGACCTCAAGCTTTTCAGCATCCTCGATGACGACCAGCGCGACGACCTGTTGGTGCCCGCCATTCACGATGAAGCCGGCTACCGGGTGATTCGTGAACTGCTGGCCGCGCAGTACAACCTGGGTAACCGTGAACCGAACGTGCAAATCTGGAGCGTCGATCGTCGCGGCGACCGTTCGCTGACCCTGCGCCACCAGCAACACAACCGCAAACCGCTGGGCGACTCCACCGAGGAAGTGCTTAAGCACCTGCATCGCCTGTGGGGCTTCGATATCCACCTGGAAACCGTGCAGGGCGAGCAAGTGATGAAAACCCACCACATGCCACCCCGTGGCGAGCACGGCGAAAGCGCAGACTACGGGCGCATGGACCTGGCTGTCATTCACCACCTCTAGTGCACCGCCATAACGGCCGACGGGTTATCCTGTCGGCAGTTATGGAGAGCTGCACATGCACATCTACAAAGTCGGCGGCGCCGTGCGCGACCGCCTGCTCGGCCGCCCCGTCAGTGATATTGACTGGCTGGTGGTAGGCGCCACCGTCGAAGAAATGCACGCCAAAGGCTATAGGCCGGTGGGCGCCGACTTTCCGGTGTTCCTGCACCCGCAAACCGGCGAGGAATACGCCTTGGCTCGTACCGAGCGCAAGAGCGGGCGCGGTTATGGCGGGTTCACCTTTCACGCCAGCCCTGACGTCACCCTGGAAGAAGACCTGATCCGCCGTGACCTGACCATCAACGCGATGGCCGAGGACGAAGCGGGCACAGTGTACGATCCCCACCATGGCCAAGACGATCTAGATAATCGAATTTTGCGCCACGTTTCTCAGGCATTTGCCGAAGATCCCTTGCGTGTTTTGCGCGTAGCGCGCTTTGCAGCCCGGTATGCACCGCTGGGTTTTCGGGTTGCCGAAGAAACGCTGGAACTGATGCGCCAGATCAGCGCCTCTGGCGAGTTGCAGGCGTTGACTGCCGAGCGCAGCTGGAAGGAAATCGAGCGGGCGCTGATGGAGGCACAGCCCCAGGTGTTCTTCCAGGTGCTGCGCGATTGCGACGCCCTGCAGGCCCTGCTGCCTGAGCTAGTTGGCGATGCCCAGGCCTTGGCGGCGCTGGAGCAGGCAGCGGCGCATGAACAGCCCCTGCACGTGCGCTGGGCCTGCCTGCTGCGCGGGCTGGCTCCCGCATCGATCAAAGCCGTCAACCAGCGCCTGAAGGCGCCACGGGAATGCCAGGAACTGGCCCTGCTGACAGGCGAATGCCTGGCGCAGGCCAATCAGGCGCTGGAACTGCCTGCCACGGCACTGCTGGAGCTGTTGCAAAAGTTCGATGTGTACCGACGGCCGCAGCGGTTTGACGATTTTGTGGTCGTTTGCGAGATGGCGGCGCTGGGCGATGGCAAGCAGGGTTATCCACAGGCCGATTACCTGCGAGGCGCAGCAGCGGCCGCGCGAGCGGTGGAGGTGAAGCCGCTGGTGCAGGCCGGGCTGACGGGCCAGGCACTGGGCGAAGCACTCAAGGCTGAGCGGCTGAAAGCACTTGAGGCTTACCAACTCGGCTGACCATACCGGCCCCTTCGCGGCTAAAGCCGCTCCCACAGGTACAGCGTGGGCGCGAAACCTGCGCTGTCCTTGTGGGAGCGGCTTTAGCCGCGAAAGGGCCGGAACAGGCTTAAGCGGGAGTCAGCTGCAACCCGCGCCACTCAAAGGCGACCGGGGCCAGTACCTGGTCAATCTGTGCCTCTTGCCACAACTGGGCCATGGTCTTGCCCGCGCCCGGATGCATCAGCTGAGGGGCCAGCAACGACAGCGGCCACAGCACGAAAGCGTTCTTCAGGATCTCGGCGCGGGGCAGCACCAGCCCATCGAAGGTGCCGTGCAGATCGTCATACATCAGCACATCGATATCCAGCGGCAGCCCTTTGCGGTCCGGCGCGTAACGGCCATTGTCGGCCTCGATGAACTTCAGCCGACGGTCCAGTTCGATCAGCGGCAGTGCGGTTTGCCCGGTCACCACGAAATTGATGAACGGCCCGCTCTTGATCCCCACCGGCTGGCTTTCGAACACCGGCGAGCAACGCATGTCGGTGAGGATGCCCGCCAATGCATCGAGCCCGGCACACAAATGCGCCTCACGGTCGATATTGCTGCCAAGGCCCAGGTAAACCGTGCTCAGAGACATCCGCGCTCGATCTCCACGCCCACACCGCCACGGGCCGCCGGAACCGCACCCGGCTTGGTCAGCTTCAACCGCACCCAAGGGATGTGGAATTCTTCCATCAAGGTCGCTACCAGGCGCTCGGCAAAGGTTTCCACCAACTCGAAACGCGCCTGCTCGGCAAACGCCTGGATGCGCGCCGAAACGCTGGCATAGTCCAGCGCCAGGCTCAGGTCGTCACCCGCTGCGGCCGGGCGGTTGTCCCAGGCAAAGCTCAGGTCCAGGCGCAAGCACTGGCGAATATCCCGCTCCCAGTCATAGGCACCGATGACGGTATCGACTTCCAGGCCTTCGATGAACACTCTGTCCAAGCACTTCTCTCCACAGCACGACAAGGGCGACTGGCGCCGTTAGAATCAGGGCGTCCTCGCCCGGAATAGTTAGCATGTTTTGGTTACTGGCGTTGTTCGCCTACCTGCTCGGCTCGCTGTCCTTCGCCATTCTCCTCAGCCGCCTCTCGGGCAGCCCGGACCCGCGTTCCAGCGGCTCAGGCAATGCCGGCGCCACCAACATGCTACGCCTGGCAGGCCGTAAACTGGCGATCCTGACCCTGCTTGGCGACCTGTGCAAGGGCCTTTTGCCGGTATTGCTCGCCCGCCTTGCCGAGCTGGACCTGCATGCGCAGGCCTGGGTGGGCGTATGCGCGGTGCTGGGCCACCTGTTCCCCCTGTACTTCCGCTTTCAGGGCGGCAAGGGCGTGGCGACGGCTGCCGGCATGCTCATGGGCCTGTATTTTCCGGCCGCACTGCTGGCTATCGGCGCCTGGCTGCTGACCTTCTACCTCACCCGCACCAGCTCGCTGGCAGCACTTGTTGCCACACCACTGACCTTGCCATTACTGGCCTGGCGCGAGCCCGAAGCCCTGCTGCCAATCACCGTGCTGACCGTGATGATCGTATGGCGCCACCGCAAAAACCTGCGCGACCTGTTCGCGGGGCGCGAACGGCACTTCTGACCGTTCGGCTTCAAACGCTACAGCGGCGGCAACTGCTCCATCGGCCAGCGCGCCTGCACGCTGATCGCCAGGTCCTGCTGCTGCCCGGCCAACAGGCGCTGGCAACCGGCGTACGCGATCATCGCGCCATTGTCGGTACAGAACTGCGGGCGCGCGTAGTACACGTTGCCCTTGATGCTGGCGAGCATGTCCTCGAGGGAGGCGCGCAAAGCCTTGTTGGCACTCACGCCACCCGCGATGACCAGGCGCTTGAGGCCGGTCTGCTTGAGCGCCCGCTTGCACTTGATGGTCAAAGTCTCCACCACCGCCTGCTGGAACGCCAGGGACAGGTCGCAACGGGTTTGCTCACTGTCGTCGCCAGCGTTCTTGCATTGCTGCCAGGTGTTGAGGGCAAAGGTCTTGAGGCCGCTGAAGCTGAATTCCAGCCCTGGGCGATCAGTCATTGGCCGCGGGAACACGAAGCGCCCAGGTACCCCCTGCTCGGCCAGGCGCGCGATTTCCGGGCCGCCGGGGTAGTTCAGGCCGATCAGCTTGGCGGTCTTGTCGAACGCTTCGCCCGCGGCATCGTCCAAGCTCTCGCCCAGCAGCTGGTACTGACCTATGCCATCGACGCGTACCAGCTGGGTGTGGCCGCCTGAAACCAACAAAGCGACGAACGGAAACTCAGGTGGGTTTTGTTCCAGCATGGGCGCCAGCAAGTGGCCTTCCATGTGGTGCACGCCAATCGCCGGAATGTCCCAGGCAAAGGCCAGCGCCTGGGCGCAGGAGGCGCCCACCAGCAATGCGCCGACCAGGCCAGGACCCGCGGTGTAGGCAATGGCGTCGATCTCGGTGGCGACGCAACCGGCCTCCTCCAGCACCTGGCGGATCAGCGGCAACATGCGCTTTACGTGGTCTCGCGAGGCAAGCTCGGGCACCACACCGCCAAACACGCGGTGCAGGTCAATCTGGCTGAACAGTGCGTCGGCCAAAAGACCGCGCTCGCTGTCGTATAATGCGACGCCAGTTTCGTCGCAGGATGTTTCCAATCCCAGTACTAGCATGGGTTCGTCCCTTGTGGGGGCTGAATTCGAAGGCGCGCATGATAGTCCCCGTGTTGCATGCCGACCAGCGGTTTTCGATCAGAGGCTTTGCATTCCGGCTTGCTAAGGGTTAACATCCGCAACCCTTGAAAACCGACGTTCTCCAGCACACCTTTGTTTTGCCAGGAGCACGTCTACCCCGGTAATGAATTAAGGTAGCCCTGGATGCCAGCCGTCAAAGTTAAAGAGAACGAACCCTTCGACGTAGCTCTGCGTCGTTTCAAGCGCTCCTGCGAAAAAGCCGGTGTACTGGCTGAAGTTCGTAGCCGCGAGTTTTACGAGAAGCCGACCGCCGAGCGTAAGCGCAAAGCAGCTGCTGCTGTTAAGCGTCACGCCAAGAAAGTTCAGCGCGAACAGCGCCGCGCCGTTCGTCTGTACTAATACAGGCGTTCTACGCAAAGCTTCTGCCCTGCCCGGTTAACCACCGGGCGATGGCAGCGGTCGTTTCAAACTTGAGCAGCTAGCTCAAGGCCCTGCACAAGCTTCATGCGAACTGCACATGGGCAACCTGCCTGAAACGTCAGAGCTGGTCCTTCTTGCTGTATGACCAGACGTGCACGTCCGACTGACGGGCCCTTAGGGGCTGGCGACGAGCACACATTCCCTCGCACTTCCCCAATCAGCACTCGCCCTATTCGGCGCGTGAGCGATTAGACTTGCCAGTTCCCAGATGACGAGACTGCCATGGCCGGGCTGATTCCCCAGAGTTTCATTGACGACCTGATCAACCGCCTCGACATCGTCGACGTGGTGAGTTCGCGCGTCCAGCTGAAAAAAACCGGCAAAAACTACTCCGCCTGCTGCCCGTTCCACAAGGAGAAGACCCCTTCCTTCACGGTCAGCCCCGACAAGCAGTTCTACTACTGCTTCGGCTGCGGTGCCGGCGGCAACGCCCTTGGCTTCGTCATGGACCACGACAACCTGGACTTCCCCCAGGCTGTCGAAGAACTGGCCCGCGCCGCAGGCATGGAAGTACCCCGCGAGCAAGGCCGCCGCGACCAGAAACCTCGCCAGCCAACCGACTCGCCGCTGTACCCGCTGCTGGACGCCGCCTCGGAATTCTATCGCCAGGCCCTACGCAGCCACCCGACCCGCAAGGCCGCAGTGGATTACCTAAAGGGCCGCGGCCTGTCCGGGGAGATCGCCCGCGATTTCTGCCTGGGCTTCGCCCCGCCCGGCTGGGACAACCTGCTCAAGCACCTCGGTGCCGACACCCTGCAGCAAAAGGTGATGATCGATGCCGGCCTGCTGATCGAGAACGCCGAAAGCGGCAAGCGCTACGACCGTTTCCGCGACCGGGTGATGTTCCCCATTCGCGACAGCCGCGGGCGTATCATCGCCTTCGGCGGCCGGGTACTGGGCGACGACAAGCCCAAGTACCTGAACTCCCCGGAAACCCCGGTGTTCCACAAAGGCCAGGAACTGTACGGGCTGTACGAGGCGCGCAAGCACAACCGCAACCTCGACGAGATCATCGTCGTCGAGGGCTACATGGACGTCATAGCCTTGGCTCAACAGGGCCTGCGCAATGCCGTGGCCACCCTTGGCACCGCCACCAGCGAAGAGCACCTCAAGCGCCTGTTCCGGGTAGTGCCCAGCGTGCTGTTCTGCTTCGACGGCGACCAGGCCGGGCGCAAGGCCGCCTGGCGTGCGCTGGAATCGACGCTGTCCAACCTGCAGGATGGCCGCCGTGCGCGTTTCCTGTTCCTGCCCGAAGGCGAAGACCCGGACAGCCTGGTGCGCGCCGAAGGCACCGATGCCTTCAGGGCCCGCATCAACCAGCACGCCCAGCCGCTGGCCGACTACTTCTTCGAGCAACTGGGCGTTGAAGCCGACCCGCGATCACTGGAAGGCAAGGCGCACATGGCGACCCTGGCCGCACCGTTGATCGAAAAGATCCCCGGTGCCAACCTGCGCCAACTGATGCGCAACCGCCTGAAGGAAATCACCGGTCTGGACCCGCAGCAGGTCGAGCAACTGGCGCAACAAGCTCCGCCAGCCAGCAGTGTGCCGGACTACGACCCTGGCTACGACTACGACGCCATGGCCAGCTATACCCCTGACTACGGCGACATGCCGCAGCACGACTTCGCCCCCGTTCAGCAGGAACAGGCGTGGAAGCCGAACAAGGGCGGTGGCAAAAAGCAGTGGAGCGACAAACCCTGGGACAAGAACCGCAAGGGCGGCAAGCCCTGGCAGCAACGTGACGAAGCACCACCGCGTGTGCCAGCCCCGGTCGAACCGCCCACCCTGGCTGCCCTGCGCACCCTGCTGCATCACCCGTTGCTGGCCGGCAAGGTAGAAGATGCCAGCCACTTTGCCGACGAAGAACACCTGTACAGCCAGCTGTTGGTGGCATTGATCGAAGCCGCACAGAAAAATCCTGGGCTAAGCTCAATGCAGCTGATCGCACGTTGGCATGGCACCGAACAGGGCCGCCTGCTGCGGGCCCTGGCGGAAAAGGAATGGCTGATCGTGGCCGACAACCTTGAACAACAGTTTTTCGACACTATAACTAGCTTGTCCGCCCGCCAACGCGAGCGCAGCCTGGAACAACTGCTCAGGAAATCACGTCAAAGTGAATTGACCAGCGAGGAAAAAACCCAGCTTCTCGCCCTGCTGAGCCGGAATGTTCCCGCACAAACGCCGACCTCATCTGGCGCGTGAGGCCCATGCTCGGGTATAATCCTCGGCTTGTTTTTTGCCCGCCAAGACCTTCAGTGGATAGGGTGTTATGTCCGGAAAAGCGCAACAGCAGTCTCGTATCAAAGAGTTGATCACCCGCGGTCGTGAGCAGGGCTACCTGACTTACGCGGAGGTCAACGACCACCTGCCTGAGGATATTTCAGATCCTGAACAGGTGGAAGACATCATCCGCATGATCAACGACATGGGGATCAACGTATTCGAGAGTGCTCCGGATGCGGATGCCCTTCTGTTGGCGGAAGCCGACACCGACGAAGCCGCGGCCGAAGAAGCCGCTGCTGCGTTGGCGGCAGTTGAAACCGATATCGGCCGCACGACCGACCCGGTGCGCATGTACATGCGCGAAATGGGTACAGTCGAGCTTCTGACCCGCGAAGGCGAAATCGAAATCGCCAAGCGTATCGAGGAAGGCATCCGTGAGGTGATGGGCGCCATCGCCCATTTCCCGGGTACTGTCGATTACATTCTCGGCGAATATGACCGCGTCACCACCGAGGGTGGCCGTCTGTCCGACGTGCTCAGCGGTTACATCGACCCTGACGACAACATCGCCGCGCCGACCGAAGAGGTGCCGATTCCTGGCGCCAAGGCCGCAGCCGCGAAGGAAGAGTCCGACGACGAAGAGGAAGAGTCCGAAGGCAGTGACGACGAGGAAGAGACCGAGAGCGGTCCGGACCCGGTAGTCGCAGCCCAGCGTTTCGGTGCGGTATCCGACCAGCTTCAGGCGACCGTCAAGGTCGTGAAGAAGAACGGTCGTGGCCACAAGGAAAGCATCGAGGCCCTGCAAGCCCTCGCCGACCTGTTCATGCCGATCAAGCTGGTGCCCAAGCAGTTCGAGGTTCTGGTAGAGCGTGTTCGTGATGCACTGAACCGTCTGCGTCAGCAAGAACGCGCCATCATGCAGCTCTGCGTGCGTGATGCCCGCATGCCACGTGCCGACTTCCTGCGCATGTTCCCAAGCAACGAAACCGACCAGACCTGGAGCGGTGACCTGGCCAAGCGCAACACCAAATGGGCTGCCGCCCTGGGTGAAAAGGACGCCGCCATCGTTGCTTGCCAGCAGAAGCTGATCGACCTTGAGACCGAAACCGGCCTGACCGTTGCCGAGATCAAGGACATCAACCGTCGCATGTCGATCGGTGAAGCCAAGGCCCGCCGCGCCAAGAAAGAAATGGTCGAGGCGAACCTGCGTCTGGTGATCTCTATCGCCAAGAAGTACACCAACCGTGGCCTGCAGTTCCTCGACCTGATCCAGGAAGGCAACATCGGCTTGATGAAAGCGGTGGACAAGTTCGAATACCGTCGTGGTTACAAGTTCTCGACGTACGCCACCTGGTGGATCCGTCAGGCAATCACCCGTTCGATCGCCGACCAGGCACGCACCATCCGTATTCCGGTGCACATGATCGAGACGATCAACAAGCTCAACCGTATTTCCCGCCAGATGCTGCAGGAAATGGGTCGCGAACCGACCCCGGAAGAGCTGGGCGAGCGCATGGAAATGCCTGAGGACAAGATCCGCAAGGTACTGAAGATCGCCAAAGAGCCGATCTCCATGGAAACCCCGATCGGTGACGACGAAGATTCGCACCTGGGCGACTTCATCGAGGACTCGACCATGCAGTCCCCGATTGATGTAGCCACGGTCGAAAGCCTCAAGGAAGCCACCCGTGACGTGCTCTCGGGCCTGACTGCACGCGAAGCCAAGGTGCTGCGCATGCGTTTCGGTATCGACATGAACACCGACCACACCCTCGAAGAGGTGGGCAAGCAGTTTGACGTAACGCGTGAGCGGATCCGTCAGATCGAAGCGAAGGCGTTGCGCAAACTGCGCCACCCGACTCGCAGCGAGCATCTGCGCTCCTTCCTCGACGAGTGATGACAAAACCCCGGCCCAGGCCGGGGTTTTTCTTTTCTGCCTGTCGCGCTCTGCCGCCATCCCTGCAAGGCCCTGTTGTATTTGACAAAAGGGCCCACGTTTCCCCCTGCACCTGCCGCAATGCCCGTCTACACTCGACGTCAGACCCCAAGAATGCGAGGCTGCTATGCCACTTATGCCGGCCATTCTGTTGCTGCTCCTGGTTTTGTGGAACACGACGGCCGGCGCCCTGACCCTGACAGACGAGGAAAAAGCCTGGTTGGCTGCCCACCCGCAGCTGAGCCTGGGCATTGACGCCTCTTGGCCACCGTTCGAGTTTCGCGACCAGGAGGGCCGGTACCAGGGATTGGCCGCCGATTACATCGCTGCGATCCAGCAACGCCTGGGCGTGACGCTCAAACCGGTCGAACCCAGCAGCTGGACCGAGGTGCTGGCGCAGGCGCGCGAAAGCCACATCGACCTGCTGCCCGGCATCATGTCCACCCCCGAACGCCAGGGCTACCTGGCCTTCACACGTCCGTACCTCGACTTCCCTATTGTCATCCTCGCCCACAAAGGCGGCGCACAACCGCGCAAGCTGGATGACCTGTACGGGCTGAAAATCGCCGTGGTCGAGAATTACGCCCCGCACGAGCTGCTGCGTACCCACCACCCGGATCTCAACCTGGTGGCCATGCCCAACGTCAGCTCCACACTGCAGGCCCTGGCCACCGACCAGGTAGACGCCGTGGTCGGTGACCTGGCGTCCAGTATCTGGAGCCTGCGCCAACTCAAGCTCGACGGCCTTTACGTCAGCGGCGAAACGCCTTACCGCTACCAGTTGGCGATGGCCGTTCCCCGCGACAAGAACGTGCTGGTCGGCATTCTCGACAAAGTAATGGCTGACATGAGCAGCAGCGAAATCAGCCAGATCCAGCAGCGCTGGGTGGGCAATGTGGTCGACCAACGCATGTTCTGGTCCGACCTGCTGGTGTATGGCCTGCCAACGGTGCTGTTGCTGATGGCCGTTCTGGCCGTGGTCATCCGTATCAACCGCCGCCTCAGCTCGGAAATTTCCCGGCGCATCGCCCTGGAGCAGGAGCTGCGCAGCAGCGAGTACCACTACCGCGGCCTGGTCGAGAGCCTGTCCGCCATCGCCTGGGAAGCCGACGCCAACGACTTCACCTACAGCTATGTCTCACCGCATGCCGAAGACTTGCTTGGCTACCCGCTCAGCGAATGGCTCAAACCGGGGTTCTGGCGCAGCATCCTGCACCCGGAGGACGCCCTCTGGGCCCAGGCCTACTGCGACAGCGAAACCGCAGCCGGGCGCGACCATAGCCTGGACTATCGGGTGATACGGGCAGACGGCCAGCCCCTGTGGGTACGCAACATCGTCAGCATGATCGAACACGGGCCCCAGCCGGTGATGCGCGGGCTGATGATCGACATCAGCGAAACCAAGCGCACCGAGGACGCCCTGCGCCTCTCCGAGCAAAAGTTTGCCTCGGTGTTCCAGCAGTGCCCCGACATTCTGCTGATCGCCCGCCACAGCGACGGCTGCCTGCTGGAGGTGAACGAAGCCTTCGAAGAGCAGATTGGCATGACCCCGGACCAGGTGCTTGGCCGCAGCGCCACCGACCTCAACCTGTGGGGCGTCGAAGGCTCCGGCCCGCCGCTGCTCGAGCGCCTGCACCAGGGCGGTATCCGTAACCTGGAAATGAGCTTCCGCCGCAGCAACGGCCAACTCTTTACCGGCCTGACTTCGGCCGAAACGTTCGAACTGGACGGCACCCCCGCGCTGGTAGTGGCAGTACGCGACATCAGCCAGCTCAAGGAGACCCAGCAGCAGCTGCAAACCTCAGAAGAAAAGTTCGCCAAGGCTTTCCACGCCTCGCCCGACGGCCTGCTGCTGTCACGCCAGAGCGACGGTTTGCTGCTTGAGGTGAACGAAGGCTTCTGCCGCCTGACCGGCTACGACCTCAATCCGACCATCGACCAGACCTCGCTGGACCTGGGTATCTGGGTCGACCTCAACGAACGCAAACGCATGGTCGACCAGCTCAACCGTGACGGTTTCGTGCGTGACTTCACCTGCCACATCCGCCGCAGCGACGGGCAGATCCGCCTGTGCGAGCTCTCCGCCAGGCCCCTGCCGATTGGCGGCGTCGACTGCATGCTGACCATCGCCCGCGACATCACCGAGCGCCACCTGATGCAGGAAAAACTGCAGCTGGCCGCCACCGTGTTCGAGAACACCGCCGAAGGCGTGCTGATCACCGACATCGACCAGCGCATCAGTGCCGTCAACCGCGCCTTCAGCGAAATCACTGGCTACAGCGAGATCGAAGCCCTCGGCCAGACCCCGCGCCTGCTTGCCTCCGGCCAGCACGACAGCGCCTTCTATGCCGCCATGTGGCACCAGCTGACCGCCGAGGGCCACTGGCAAGGCGAGATCTACAACAAGCGCAAGAACGGCGAACTGTACCCCGGCTGGCTGACCATCAGCGCCGTACGCAACAGCGAACGCGAGATCACTCACTTCGTTGCCGTGTTCGCCGACATTTCCAGCCTCAAGCATGCCCAGGCCAAGCTCGACTACCAGGCCCACCACGACCCGTTGACCGGCCTGCCCAACCGGGCCTTGTTCGAGAACCGCCTGCAGGCCGTGCTCACCTGCGCCCAGGTGTCCAACCGCCAGGGCGCGGTGCTGTTCCTCGACCTCGACCGCTTCAAGCACATCAACGACAGCCTCGGCCACCCGGTCGGCGACTTGCTGCTCAAGGGCATTGCCCAGCGCCTCAAGGAGCAGGTGCGTGACGTCGACACCGTGGCCCGCCTGGGCGGCGACGAGTTCATCATCCTGCTGCCGGGCCTGCACAAGCCCAGTGACGCCAGTACCATCGCCAACAAGCTGCTGGCCTGCTTCATCGCCCCGTTCCAGGCCGGTGAGCACGAGTTCTTCACCAGCGCCAGCATCGGCATCAGCCTTTATCCACAGGACGGTACCGACGTTGCCACGCTGATCCGCAACGCCGACGCTGCCATGTACCGCTCCAAAGCCAAGGGCCGCAACCGCGTCGAAGCCTACACCCGCGACCTCACCGCCCAGGCCAGCGAGCGTATCGCCCTGGAGCATGAGCTGCGCCGTGCCGTCGAACGCAACGAAATGAGCCTGTGCTTCCAGCCCAAGCTCAGCCTCAAGACGCAGAGCCTGGTCGGCGCAGAGGCGCTGATCCGCTGGAGCCACCCGACCTTTGGTGAAGTGCCTCCGGAGCACTTTATCCACCTGGCGGAGGAGAACGGCACTATCCTCCAGCTCGGCGACTGGGTACTGGAACAAGCCTGCCGGCAGATGCAGGCCTGGAAGCAGCACTACGAACCCTTCGGCCCCTTGTCGATCAACCTCGCCGGCGCCCAGCTACGCCAGCCTCACCTGGCCCGGCGCATCGAGCAGTTGCTCAAGCACCACCAGCTCAAGGCGGGCGACCTGCAGCTTGAGATCACCGAAAACTTCATCATGAGCCAGGCTGAAGAAGCCCTGGCCGTGCTGTACCAGTTGAAAAAACTGGGCGTGCAACTGGCCATCGACGACTTCGGCACCGGCTATTCATCGCTGAGCTATCTCAAGCGCCTGCCGCTGGACATTCTCAAGATCGACAAATCGTTCATCCGCGGCCTGCCCGACGACCCGCACGACGCCGCCATCGCCCGTGCGATCATTGCCTTGGGCCGCAGCATGCAACTGACCATCATTGCCGAGGGCGTGGAAAACCAGGCTCAGCAACGCTTCCTGGCGGCCGAAGGCTGCGAGCAGATCCAGGGCTACATCGTCAGCCTGCCGCTGCCGCCAGGCGAGTTCGCGGCAACGTTTCTTCGCATAGCACTATCGGATCTTTCAGATGGCACTGGTGCGAAACCCTCGTTATAATCCGGCCACTTACTGAGGGCCTATAGCTCAGTTGGTTAGAGCAGAGGACTCATAATCCTTTGGTCCACGGTTCGAGTCCGTGTGGGCCCACCAAATACGAAAGCCGCGCAAATGCGCGGCTTTTTCGTTCTCGCTTCTTGCCTCCAGGGCTCTCCAAGACCACGCCACTCTGACTAAGTGCTCCCTGCAAAAACGGCCGGTGAAGCAGCTTGGCGAAAATCCACTCCGGCATCCGCGCGCCGAGGGCGACAGCAGCGGCCCACACAAATTGTTACCAATTCAAAAATACTCTTTTCCAGCCTGCTTGATTTATCCGGTCCGTACAGCGCTTTAAACTAAAAACAACGCCAACATGCTCTACCCGGCACCGGGTACCGAACGCCTCGTCAAACTTTGTTTTAAACCACCACGGAACACCACCGTGCTTACCTGCAGCCAGGATCATTGGCATGCCTTCTATCGCACTGACGTCCATGGCGAACTTTGCCTTTGGCGCAACCGTGCACCGCGTTCTAGTACGCACCACCTGCAACAACTGAAAACGGCCCACTTCCTGGCCTGCTTGCTCGCACCCTGAGGGAACAGCCATGTACTCACCAACTGAGCTTACACAACTATGACGGATGACAATTGTTCCAACGCCGGGAGGCGCTCGTTAAGCAATGCCGCGCGACTGCTTTTTTCGCTACTTGTAATGGGTGTAGCGGTGGCATTGATTTACGGCGGCTCCAAACTTCTGGCACTGGGCGGTTCAAGTTACTACTTGCTAGCGGGACTTGCCTACGCTGTGCTGGCCGTACTGGTATTCCTGCGCAAGCGCATAAGCATTGTAATTTCCGTCCTGATATTCCTTGCTACCTGCGCCTGGGCATTTTACGAGGTGGGCCAGTTCAGCTATTGGCAACTGCTGCCCCGCCTGGTCGTTCCAGCCATCATCCTGACCCTGAGCCTGTGGGTGGGTGCTGCACTGCCCAACACCGCTTCGGCCACACGCCGAGCTGCCAATCGCTGCGGCTTTGCCGTGTTTCTGGCATTGATCGCCACGTTCGTCGCTGCCTTCTTCCCGCATGGCGGCATTTCGAACCCGATTGCAGCAGCCAGCCAGCCAAACGCGGACGCAATGTCCACAGCCCCGGAAAACTGGGAGTTCTTCGGGCGTAACGCCTCGGGGACCCGCTTTGCCCCCTACACCCAAATCACCCCGGAAAACGTGAAGGACCTGCAAGTTGCCTGGACCTACCGCACCGACCGCAGAACCACGGGTGCAGGTGCTGGTGTCGACGAGAACACGCCTTTGCAGATCGGCAACGTCCTGTACTCGTGCACACCGGAAAACCTGATCACTGCGCTTGATGGCGATAGCGGCAAACCCCTCTGGAAGTTCGACCCACACGCCAAAAGCGCAGAGCACGTAACTTGCCGTGGCGTAGGCTATTACGACATTGATAGCGACAACAGCCTGAGCGCCGAGGTAAAAGCCTCTCACGCCAGCGAGCAGCAATGCCGCCAGCGCATCCTGGTGTCGTCGGTCGATGCCCGGCTGTTTGCCCTGGATGCACACACCGGCGCCCTGTGCCCCAACTTCGGCGAGGCCGGTTACGTCGACCTCAAGAAAGGCATGGGGCCAACGGAAAACAGCAAGCGCTACCACCCTACCTCTCTGCCTGTAGTCATGGGCCACCTCACGGTGGTGGGTGGTTGGGTGCGTGACATCGTTGCCGGCGAGCCTTCCGGTGCCGTGCGTGCATTCGATGTGCTGACTGGCGCGCTGGTATGGGCCTGGGATGTCGGTGCGACCGAGGGCACGGACACAGCAGCGGCTGACCATCAGTTCGCGCTTGAAACACCTAACGTATGGACCATTCCCACCTACGACAAAGAACTGAACCTGGTCTACCTGCCCACCGGTAATGGCCCACCTGACTATTGGGGCGGCGACCGTAACCAGGTGAAAGAAAAGTTCGGTACAGCCATTGTCGCGGTCGACGCTTCCACAGGTAAGGCCAAGTGGGTTTACCAGACCGTCCATCATGATGTCTGGGACTACGACCTGCCTTCGCAACCCGTGCTTTACGAGATGAAGAACGCACAAGGGGTGAAGACCCCGGTGCTGATCCAGACCACCAAGACCGGCCACATCTTCGTGCTGGACCGCCGCACAGGCCAGCCAGTCACTGAAGTGCAGGAGCGCCCGGTTCCGACGTCACCGGCTGCAGAAGGCGAGCACCTGTCACCAACCCAACCTTATTCGGCTGGCATGCCAGTGATTGGCGCAGATCCGCTGACCGAACAGTCGATGTGGGGCGTATCCACGTTCGACCAGCTCTATTGCCGAATCATGTTCAAGGACTCGGTGTACGTCGGCCCGTTCACGCCGCCTACCGAAAAGCCGTACATCGAATGGCCCGGGCTGTTGGGTGGCATGAACTGGGGTGGCATTTCGATTGATGAAAACACCGGCATGATGTTCGTCAATGACATGCGCATGCCGCTGCGCATGTCGTTGGTGCCCAAGGAAAACACCCGCAAATACAAAGTGTCGACCGATGAGGTACCTGGCTTCATGGGCACTATCCGCCCACAGGTCGCGGGTATCTACGGCGGTGTAAAAATCGACATCCTCCAGTCTCCGCTGGGCGTGCCTTGCAATACGCCACCCTTTGGCAGCATGAGCGCCATTGACCTCAATACCCAGAAGCTGGTGTGGCAGGTGCCACTGGGCACGGTTCAGGATACCGGGCCCCTTGGTATCAAGACACACATGCAGATCCCGCTGGGTATGCCGACACTTGGCGGCCCAACCTCGACTGCATCGGGCCTGGTGTTCTTCGCTGGCACCCAGGATTACTACCTGCGCGCCCTCGATTCGGCCACCGGCAAGGAAGTGTGGAAGGCCCGCTTGCCAGTAGGTGCCGTAGCAGCACCGCTGATCTACAAGTCCCCCGCGACCGGCAAGCAGTATGTGGTGATCTCTGCGGGCGGCATGAGCCATTCGCCAGATGTGGGCGACTACATCATCGCCTATGCCCTGCCTGACAGCATCAAGCCGTAACGGCTCGTTGCTGCATGACGAAAAATCCCCGCTCGCGGGGATTTTTTTCTGCCAATGGCCCATCACGCAAATGCCTGAACTGCTCAACCATTTCTCAAGCAAGGGAGCCCGCCCAAAATGTCATTACCCTTCCGCGCCGCGCTGACCAGCAGCCTGTGCAGCGGTTTGTCTCTCTGCCTTCTGCCTGTGTCCTGCGCACTGGCCGATACTCCCAACCTGATGACCCAACCTACACTCACCGGCAACTGGGGCGGGCAGCGCCAGAAGCTGGCAGACCAGGGCATAAAGCTGACGGGCGACTACACCTCGGAAACCCTTTCCAACCTGCATGGCGGTATCAAGCGCGGTACCCGCTATGCCCAACAGATACGTTTGGGCGCTCAGTTCGACTTGAGCAAACTGCTCGACATTCCAGATGCCGGGCGCGTGCAAGTGCTGATCAACGATCGCCGCGGCCATAGCGCCACGGAAGACCTGATTGGCAATCGCATGTCCGCGCAAGAAATCTACGGGGGCGAATACACTCGGCTGACTGAACTGAGTTACCAACGCAATCTGTTTTCGCCAGACCTGTCCGCCAAAGTCGGCTACATGGTCATGGGTACCGATTTCGGCGGCATGCCGATCCTGGCAAACTTTGTCAGTGCCGGTTTTTGTGCCCATCCGCTTACCATGTCCAGCGGCAGTGGCTGGGGCAACTACCCGACAGCACACTGGGGTGGCGAGTTGCGCTATGACGTAAACCCGTCGCTAACGCTGCAGACGGCACTGTTCCAGGTAAACCCGGATTACAACGCTCGCGTCTCCAAAGCGTTCGCCATGCCCAGCAACGGCACCACGGGCGCGATCCTGCCACTGGAGGCGATCTTCAATAACCGTGCATTTCTCGATGGCCAGTACAAAGCTGGCTGGTACTACGACACGTCCGACTACCCCAAGATTGGCGGCACTGGCAAAAGCAGCAGCCGCACCGGCGCTTACCTGCTTGTCGACCAGGCAATCTGGCGTGATGAACAGGACCCGGCCAGTGTCCTGAGGTTGTTCGGGCAAGCCGCCACCAGTAACGCCGCGACCTCGCCAATGCGCCGCTGGTACTCGCTGGGCCTGGTCAAACAGAAGCCGTTTGCCAGCCGCCCGCATGACGCCATTTCTTTCGGCTATGGCCGCGCCGTCATCAACCCGCGCACGCGGGATACGCAGGAAGCTGCTGCCGCCCCCACAGAAGACTTTGCCGTCGTTGCCGGCCTAGATAGCGGCGAGCAAGTGCTGGAACTCAACTATGGTGCACAAGTAACACCGTGGTTACTGCTGCGCCCGGACCTGCAGTACTACATCGAGCCAGGGGCTTTCTTTGGCAAACAAAGAGGTAATGCGCTGGCGGCGGGCTTACAGATCAAGATGACCTTCTGACAGGCGCATCTCGACCTGCCGCGGGTTGTAGAACGTCATGCCAGCCGGGATGTCCCGCGTAACCAGCGACATCGCTCCGATCACCACGTCGTCACCAATCTCGATACGGTCGGCAACGATGCAACTGTTGGCGCCCATGCTCACGTTGTCGCCAATGCGCAGCGCGTATTCCGCCAAGCCGAGGGTCTTGATGCCGATCGAGCAGTTCTGCCGAACAAAAAAATTGCGCCCGATGCTCACGTGCCGGGTAATCACCACCCCCGGCAGGTGCGCGAGGCGCAGGCCGGGCGCAATCTGTGCGCCGATGTCGATGTCCACCGCGTACTTGAGGTTGAGCCGCTGCTGCATGCGCTGGGCGTGACGCCGGGCCAGGCCACCGCGAGCGTCGAGGTATTGGGCAAGGCGGAAGGCAAAGAGAAAGCGCAGCTTGTTGTCCTTGCGTGCACGGCGCAGCACGTTGAACAGCAGGCTGGTACGGCGTCCTGGCCTTTTCTTGTTGGAGACTTCCAGTCGCCAGCATTCGAGCAAGTGGTCGAGGTTCACGCTGAGTTTCCCGTTGGACTGGCGCTTCATCATGCCGAAGGCACAGCCACCAGGCCAGCGCGGTCGCTGTAGGAGCGAGTGGGATTGGTCAGCTGTGCCCGGCCTTGCCCTGATTGGCACTCGCTGGCTAGGCTAGCAGGCCAACCGTAGAGACTCGCCATGTCGGATTCCCGCTCCATCACGCTGGATGAAATCGATCGCCAGCTGATCGCCCTGCTGCAAATCAACGCCCGCGAAAGCGTCGCCACCCTCGCGCGCCAGCTGGGCATCGCCCGCACCACCGTGAACTCGCGCCTGGAACGGCTGGAGAAGAACAAGGTCATCTCAGGCTATGGCGTGCGCTTGGGTCAGAGTGTGATAGGTGGCGGGCTGCAAGCGTACGTGGGGATCAAGGTGCAGCCGCGCTCCGGGAAGGAAGTGGTACGGCGCCTGAGTGCCATGGGCCAGGTGCAGCAGCTGTGTGCGGTAAGCGGCGAATTCGACTATGTGGCCTGGCTGCGTACAGACTCGCCCGAGCAACTGGACCAGCTGCTCGACCAGATCGGCAGTGTCGACGGGGTGGAGAAGACCACCACGTCGATCATTCTCAGCAGCAAGGTGGATCGCGGTCAGCCGCTCTGATCAATCAGGCCTCCTGCCCGTCGAGCAGTCCCTCCAGAATCGCCGAAAGGCTCTCGGCAGAATGCTGCATCGAGCAGACGATGTCACGGCTGCGCTCGGGGGCATGGTGCTGAGCGTAGTCGGTGACGATCTGGTTGAGGCCTCGGGCCAATAGGCAGGCGTGGACCAAGGCGTCTGCGGCGTCGATGCCGGGGCGGATGGCGAATAACGGCGGGTGGCTGGATTCGCAGTTGCAGAAGGTTCTTTCAGCGGTGGGTTGGAGCTTTACAGGTTGGTCAGCCTGTGAGATCGAGCGCCGCGCGGGCGGCGCTCGATCTCACAGGCACCACTTAGATTCAAGACAAGCGCTTCGTCATAAATAACCTCACTGTTATAATTTCGACGAAACAACATGCATTCAGACACCACTCTGAACCTTAATTACGAACACCCCACTCCCTAAAATGACCGCCAGGCATCTCCTATACTCAGGCTCCGCTCCTCGCGCAGCCCCTCTGGCAAGGTCACTTCATGAACAAGAAAAACCGCCACCCCGCCGACGGCAAGCAGCCCATCACCATCTTCGGCCCGGACTTCCCCTTCGCCTTCGACGACTGGCTGGAACACCCCGCAGGCCTGGGCAGCATTCCAGCCGAGCGCCAGGGTGAAGAAGTGGCCATCGTGGGTGCCGGTATTGCCGGCCTGGTGGCCGCCTACGAGCTGATGAAGCTGGGCTTGAAGCCGGTGGTGTACGAGGCCTCCAAACTGGGTGGCCGGCTGCGTTCGCAAGCCTTCAACGGCACCGACGGGATCATCGCCGAACTTGGTGGCATGCGCTTCCCGGTGTCGTCCACCGCCTTCTACCACTATGTGGACAAGCTGGGCCTGGAAACCAAGCCCTTCCCCAACCCCTTGACCCCGGCCTCGGGCAGTACAGTGATCGACCTGGAAGGCCAGACCTACTACGCCGAAAAAACCACCGACCTGCCCAAGCTGTTCCACGAAGTGGCTGACGCCTGGGCCGATGCCCTGGAAAGCGGCGCCCAGTTCGCCGACATCCAGCAAGCCATCCGCGACCGGGATGTACCGCGCCTGAAAGAACTGTGGAACAAGCTGGTTCCCCTGTGGGATGACCGCACCTTCTACGATTTCGTCGCCACCTCGCGCTCGTTCGCCAAACTGAGCTTCCAGCACCGCGAAGTGTTCGGCCAGGTCGGCTTTGGCACCGGCGGTTGGGACTCGGACTTCCCCAACTCGATGCTGGAAATCTTCCGCGTGGTGATGACCAACTGCGACGACCACCAACACCTGGTCGTCGGCGGTGTGGAGCAGGTGCCGCAAGGTATCTGGCGCCATGTGCCGGAGCGCTGCGCCCACTGGCCGGAGGGCACCAGCCTGAGCGGCCTGCATGGCGGCGCGCCGCGCACCGGGGTCAAGCGCATTGCCCGTGCCGCCGATGGCCGCCTGGCGGTCACCGACAACTGGGGCGACACCCGGCACTACGGCGCCGTGCTCGCCACCTGCCAGACCTGGCTGCTGACCACCCAGATCGACTGCGAGGAATCGCTGTTCTCGCAGAAAATGTGGATGGCCCTGGACCGCACCCGCTACATGCAGTCGTCGAAGACATTCGTCATGGTCGACCGGCCGTTCTGGAAGGACAAGGATCCGCAAACCGGCCGCGACCTGATGAGCATGACCCTCACCGACCGTCTTACCCGCGGCACCTACCTGTTCGACAACGGCGACGACAAGCCGGGGGTGATCTGCCTGTCCTACGCCTGGATGAGCGACGCGCTGAAGATGCTGCCGCACCCGGTGGAAAAGCGCGTGCAACTGGCCCTGGATGCGCTGAAGAAGATCTACCCCAAGACCGATATCGCCGGGCACATCATCGGCGACCCGATCACCATATCCTGGGAGGCCGACCCGCACTTCCTCGGCGCCTTCAAGGGCGCACTGCCGGGCCACTACCGCTACAACCAGCGCATGTACGCGCACTTCATGCAGCAGGACATGCCCGCCGAGCAGCGCGGCATGTTCATCGCCGGTGACGACGTGTCGTGGACCCCGGCGTGGGTGGAAGGAGCAGTGCAAACGTCGCTGAATGCGGTGTGGGGTATCATGAACCACTTCGGTGGCCAGACCCACCCGGACAACCCCGGCCCGGGCGATGTGTTTGACGAGATCGGCCCGATCGCCCTGGCAGACTGATACAAGGAGGCACCATGCGGATTGCTCTGTTCCAGGGCGCCCCCCAGCCATTGGACGTGCCCGGCAACCTGCAACGGCTGCGCCACCAGGCGCAGCTGGCAGCCGATCGCGGCGCTCAGCTGCTGGTGTGCCCGGAAATGTTCCTGACCGGCTACAACATCGGCCTGGCCCAGGTCGAGCGGCTGGCCGAAGCCGACGATGGCCCGGCGGCGATGGACGTGGTGGAAATAGCCCAGGCGCACCGCATCGCGATCGTCTATGGCTACCCCGAGCGTGGTGATGATGGGGCGATCTACAACAGTGTGCAGTTGATCGACGCGCACGGGCGCAGCCTGAGCAACTACCGCAAGACCCACCTGTTCGGTGAGCTGGACCGCTCGATGTTCAGCCCAGGCCCAGACCACTTCCCGGTGGTGGAACTGGACGGCTGGAAAGTCGGCCTGCTGATCTGTTACGACATCGAGTTCCCGGAGAACGCCCGACGCCTGGCGCTGGACGGTGCCGAGCTGATCCTGGTGCCAACGGCGAACATGACCCCGTACGACTTCATCTGCCAGGTGACCGTGAGGGCGCGGGCGCAGGAAAACCAGTGCTATCTGGTGTATGCCAATTATTGCGGCTCGGAAGACGAGATCCAGTATTGCGGGCAGAGCAGCATCATCGGCCCGGATGGCAGCCTGCTGGCCATGGCCGGGCGGGATGAATGCCTGTTGCTGGCGGAACTGGAGCACGAGCGGGTGGTGCAGGGGCGGGAGGCATTTCCTTACCTGACAGACCTGCGCCAGGCGTTGCACCTGCGTAAACGCTGACGCCCCATTCGCGGGCTTGCCCGCTCCCACAGGATGCGTGTCAGTCTGCAAGCCACACCATACCTGTGGGAGCGGGCGCACCCGCGAAGAGGCCAGGCCTGCTCACACAAATGGGTTAGCATGAACACCTGCCCGGAGTTCCCATGCCTGACACCACCCGCCACCTCACCCTCGCCAACGGCCTGCAGCTGACCCTGCGCCACGCCCCGCGCCTGAAGCGCTCGGCCGCCGCATTGCGGGTGCACGCAGGCAGCCATGACGCTCCCGCCCAATGGCCCGGCCTGGCCCACTTCCTCGAACACCTTTTCTTCCTCGGCACCGCGCGGTTTCCCCTGGACGACGGCCTGATGCGCTACGTCCAGGCCCTCGGTGGCCAGGTCAACGCCAGCACCCGGGAACGCGCCACCGATTTTTTCTTCGAAGTACCGACCAATGCCTTGGCCGGGGGCCTTGAGCGCCTGTGCCAGATGCTGGCCGAACCGGACCTGGGCATCGAGCGCCAACGCCGCGAACGCGAAGTGATCCACGCCGAGTTCATTGCCTGGTCGCGCAACCCGCAGGCTCAGCAGCAGTTCGCCTTGCTGCAATCGGTGTCGCCAGGCCATCCGCTAGGCGCTTTTCACGCCGGTAACCGGCATACCTTGGCCTTGCAGAACCCTGCCTTCCAGCACGCCCTCGAAGGCTTTCACCAACGGTATTACCAGGGCGGCCAGATGACCCTGAGCCTGTGTGGCCCACAGTCGCTGGATGAACTGGAACAGCTGGGCAGGCAGCATGCCAGCCTGTTCGTAACGGGCACGCATGCGCCACAAACGCTGCCGCCACCACTGTCGCCACCGAACGCGCGCCTGGTGTTCACCCATGAAAAGCTCCCGGCAGGTACCGAGCAGGCCCTTGAGCTACTGATCAGTTGCCTGGACGACAACCGCCCAGGTACCTGGCTGCATGCGCTGCGCCAACGTGGCTGGCTGCAAAGCTTCAAGGCCGAGATGCTCTACAGCTTCGCCGGGCAGTTACTTTGGCACATCGACCTGCAGCTCAGCGCAAGCGCCAACACGGACGAAGCAGATGCCCTGCTGCAAGGTTGGTTCAGCTTCATCCGCCAGGCCGACCTTGAGCAGATGAACCACGCATTCGGCCTGCTGCAGCGCAGCCGCGAACGCAACGCCGGCGCGCTTGAATTGGCCCGACGGGACAGCACGGGCCAGCCGTTCGCCAACCTCGACGCGCAAGGCCTGCAAGCCCTCAGTTCACTGCTCAAGGGCCTGCCGGGCCAAGCGCATGGGCAGTGGCAACTGCCCCCGGTCGACCCCTTGCTGATGGCAGATTTACCCAATGCGCCCACGCAACCTCTACCGGAGGCCCTGAAGACCAGCAACCTGCTGCCTGGGACTCGTCAGTACGCCGCGCTTTACCTGCGCTGGCACGTGCCTTCGCCCTTGCGCCAGCGCTTGCAGGGCGTGCAGGAACAGGCGCTGGCGCCACTGCAGGAGCGCTGCGAGCGCGCGTCGGTGCAACTGCTGTTCAGTGCCGTTGGCGAATACTGGCAATTGCGCTGCGCCGGGCAACCGGCAGCTGTGCTTCGGGCAGTGGAGCAGGCCTTGGCCCTGATGCTCAAGCCAGCAACCAGTTGCTGGCAGCCCAGCACGGCGACGCCACCACCACTGATCCCGATCAGGGCCTTGCTCAAGCAACTGCCCGACGCGGTACTGGGCGCCCAACCCGCAAATGCGCCTGCCGGGATGCCGACGCAGTCGCAACTCGACAGCCTGTGGCAGCACGCCCACTGGCATGGCCTTGCCACGGGCTTCGACAATGCTGCTCTGGCCGCCTTGGGGGCTGCGTTGCTGCACTGCCCTGGGCAAGGCGCGTTGCCTGGTCCCCTGCCCACATGGGCCGGACACCGTTGGCAGCACGCCGACGTGCCGGGTAGTGAGCACGCATTGCTGCTGTTCTGCCCGCTACCTGGAGCCAGCGAAGCCAGCGGGCGGCTGCTCGCGCAACTGCTGCAAGGGCCGGTTTACCAACGGCTGCGGGTAGAGCTGCAACTGGGCTACGCGGTATTCAGTACCTTTCGTCAGGTCGAGGGCGTTGGCGGCCTCCTGTTCGGCGTGCAGTCGCCGCATACCCGTCAGGCGCAGATTCTCGAGCACCTGCTTGCCCTCCTGCGTCAAGGCATCACGCTGGATCCGGGCGCTCGCCTGGCCTTGGCGGGGCAGTTCGACGAGCCCGCCATGGCCAACGCCGAGGTTGCCGAATGGGCATGGCAGACACACTTGGCTACACAACCCGGCACGCTGGATGAGCTGCGCGGGGCTATCTTGAAGACGCGGCAGACGGATCTGGACCAGCTGCTGGGCACCCTGCTCGATAAGGATTGCCCTTGGCTCTGCTTGGCCAACGCTGCCGCGCCAGCCCTTGAATGGCAGTGAACAACCTCCGATTGTTACGCCAACTGCAACGGCCCTTTTCGAATAATTAACCTTTCGGTACAAATTTTTCTTGTAATATAGCGCAATCCCAGTTTCAGGGAACTGCCGGCCCATGGCGGTACCCAAGTAGTAGCTGAGCAACCCAACCCTCATTCGGAAGGAGTAATTCCATGTGGACCAAACCTGCTTACACTGACCTGCGTATCGGTTTCGAAGTCACCATGTACTTCGCAAGCCGCTAAGCCAGGCTTGCGCCTCAACGCCTCGGCCCGCCGGGGCGTTTTCGTTTTTACGACACGGTTTTTTGCATAGAGAGTGGCCATGTACATCCAGGTTCTCGGCTCCGCCGCCGGTGGCGGGTTCCCGCAGTGGAACTGCAACTGCGTCAACTGCAAGGGCTACCGTGACGGCACCCTGCGGGCCACGGCGCGCACCCAATCGTCCATCGCCCTGTCCGACGACGGCGTGCACTGGGTGCTATGCAATGCCTCGCCCGACATCCGCGCCCAGCTCCAGGCCTTTGCGCCTATGCAGCCGGCCCGGGCGCTGCGCGACACCGGCATCAACGCCATCGTCCTGCTGGACAGCCAGATCGACCACACCACCGGCCTGCTCAGCCTGCGTGAGGGATGCCCGCACCAGGTGTGGTGCACCGACATGGTCCACCAGGACCTCACCACCGGTTTCCCGCTGTTCAATATGCTCAGCCACTGGAACGGTGGCCTGCAGTGGAACCGCATCGAGCTGGAAGGCAGCTTCGTGATCGACGCCTGCCCAAACCTCAAGTTCACCCCGTTTCCGCTGCGTAGCGCCGCGCCGCCCTACTCCCCGCACCGCTTCGACCCGCACCCGGGCGATAACCTGGGTTTGATGGTCGAAGACACCCGCACCGGCGGCAAGCTGTTCTATGCCCCAGGCCTGGGCCAGGTAGACGAAAAGCTGCTGGCGATGATGCACGGTGCCGACTGCCTGCTGGTCGACGGCACCCTGTGGGAAGACGACGAAATGCAGCGCCGTGGCGTGGGCACCCGCACCGGCCGCGAGATGGGTCACCTGGCCCAGAACGGCCCTGGCGGCATGCTGGAAGTGCTCGACGGCTTCCCGCGCCAGCGCAAGGTACTTATCCACATCAACAACACCAACCCGATTCTCGATGAAGACTCCCCCGAGCGCGCCGAAGTCCTGCGCCGCGGTGTGGAAGTGGCCTTCGATGGCATGAGCATCGAGTTGTAACACCCAGATCGCACAAGCAATACAGTCCCCCTGTGGGAGCGGGTTCACCCGCGAAGAATCCAACACAGTGTATGGCACCGGCTTCGCCGGTGTTCGCGGGTAAACCCGCTCCCACAGGGATCGAGCCGAGACTCAGCTTTACAGGAGCCAGCCGAATGAGCGACGCACTGCCAATGTCCCCTGCCGAATTCGAGCAGGCCCTGCGCGCCAAGGGCGCCTACTACCACATCCATCACCCGTACCACGTGGCGATGTATCAGGGCCGCGCCACCCGTGAGCAGATCCAGGGCTGGGTAGCCAACCGCTTCTATTACCAGGTCAACATCCCGATGAAGGATGCCGCGATCCTGGCCAACTGCCCGGACCGCGAAGTGCGCCGCGAGTGGATCCAGCGCCTGCTCGACCACGACGGCGCACCCGGCGAGGACGGTGGCATCGAAGCCTGGCTGCGCCTGGGCCAGGCCGTCGGCCTCGACCCAGATCAGCTGCGCTCTCAGGAGCTGGTACTGCCCGGCGTGCGCTTTGCCGTGGACGCCTACGTCAACTTCGCCCGCCGCGCCAGCTGGCAGGAAGCGGCCAGCAGCTCGCTGACCGAACTGTTCGCCCCGCAAATCCACCAGTCGCGCCTGGACAGCTGGCCCCAGCACTACCCGTGGATCGACCCGGCCGGCTACGAGTACTTCCGCACCCGCCTGGGCCAGGCCCGGCGTGACGTGGAGCACGGCCTGGCGATTACCCTGCAGCACTACACCACCCGCGCGGGCCAGGAGCGTATGCTGGAGATCCTGCAGTTCAAGCTGGATATCCTCTGGAGCATGCTCGACGCCATGAGCATGGCCTACGAGTTGAACCGCCCTCCTTATCACTCCGTCACCCAGGACCGGGTGTGGCACAAGGGGATCACCCTATGAGTCTTGATCGCAAGCAGGTGCCGAACTGGCGCCCTGGCTACCGCTTCCAGTACGAGCCGGCGCAGAAGGGCCATGTATTGCTTTACCCCGAGGGCATGATCAAGCTCAACGAAAGCGCCAGCCTGATCGGTGGCCTGATCGACGGCCAGCGTGACGTGGCCGCAATCATCAGCGAACTCGAACAGCAATTCCCCGATGTCCCGGAAGTGGCCGATGACATCGAGCAGTTCATGGAGGTGGCCCGTGCCGAACACTGGATCGTCCTCGCCTGAAGTACCGCCTACGCCCGAGGTCGGCCTGCCGCTGTGGCTGCTGGCCGAGCTCACCTACCGCTGCCCGCTGCAGTGCCCGTACTGCTCCAACCCGCTGGACTTTGCCGCCCAGGGCCAGGAGCTGAGCACCGAACAGTGGTTCAAGGTGATGGCCGAAGCGCGGGAAATGGGCGCCGCGCAAATCGGCTTTTCCGGCGGTGAACCGCTGGTGCGCCAGGACCTTGCCGAGCTGATCGGCGAAGCCCGCCGCCTGGGTTACTACACCAACCTGATCACCTCGGGTATCGGCCTGACCGAAGCGCGCATTGCCGATTTCAAGAAGGCCGGCCTGGACCATATCCAGATCAGCTTCCAGGCCAGCGACGAGCAGGTCAACAACCTGCTGGCCGGCTCGAAGAAGGCCTTTGCGCAAAAGCTGGCGATGGCCCGAGCGGTAAAGGCCCACGGCTACCCGATGGTGCTCAACTTCGTCACCCATCGGCACAACATCGACAAGACCGACCGCATCATCGAGCTGTGCATTGCCCTGGAAGCCGACTTCGTCGAGCTCGCCACCTGCCAGTTCTACGGCTGGGCGCACCTCAATCGCCTGGGGCTGCTGCCAACCCGAGAGCAACTGGAGCGGGCCGAACGCATCACCAACGCGTACCGGGACAAGCTCAAGGCCGAGGGCAACCCGTGCAAGCTGATCTTCGTCACCCCGGACTACTACGAAGAGCGCCCCAAGGCCTGCATGAACGGCTGGGGCAACCTGTTCCTCACCATCACCCCGGACGGCACCGCGCTGCCCTGCCACGGTGCCCGCCAACTGCCGGTGCAGTTCCCCAATGTCCGCGACCACGACCTGC
Source organism: Pseudomonas sp. BP01 (assembly GCF_022760795.1). Lineage (NCBI taxonomy): Bacteria > Pseudomonadati > Pseudomonadota > Gammaproteobacteria > Pseudomonadales > Pseudomonadaceae > Pseudomonas > Pseudomonas sp. BP01. The sequence goes on along the minus strand of NZ_JAFBKA010000019.1, from coordinate 61,512 downwards.
ACCATATCTGGTATGAGTCGTTTGGCTTCAACCGCTTCCGTGGTTATGAGTGGATGCGCGAACCGTGCCGCTCGTGTGACGAAAAAGAAAAGGACTTCGGCGGCTGTCGCTGCCAGGCCTTCATGCTGACCGGCGATGCCAGCAACGCCGACCCTGTGTGCGCCAAGTCGGTCGACCACGGCATCATCCTCAAGGCCCGCGAGGAGGCGGAAACCGCCCAGCTCGCCATTGAACAGATGACCTTCCGCAATGATCGAAACTCCCGTGTCATCGCCCGCGGCTGAATTCAGCGCGGCCCGGGCAGTTGCCGCCGGTACCGACTTCGCCGAACTCAAAGTCAGTGCCGACGGGCTGTTCTGGGTCGAATTTCGCCCCGCCGACGGTGCTTGCCGTATCTGGCACTGGCTGTACCACCAGGCCCGCTGCCTGACCCCGGATGGCTTCAGCGTGCGCAGCCGGGTCTACGAGTATGGCGGTGGCAGCTTCTGCCTGGGTGGCGACGGGCTGGTGTTCGTCAACGAAAAGGACCAACAGGTCTACACCCAGCCGCTGGACGATTTGCCACCGCGTGCGCTGACCCAGGATGCCAGCTGCCGCTACGGCGATGTGCAGTGGCACGATGGTCAGGTGCTGGCCGTTGAGGAACGCCATGCCGAGCAGGTCGAGCATCGTCTGGTTGCGTTGGGTGACAGCAGCCGCGAGGTGCTGGCCGAGGGCGCCGATTTCTATGCCTCACCCACTGTGAGTGCCGATGGCCAACGCCTGGCATGGGTGGAATGGGACCGCCCGGCACAGCCCTGGACCCTGACCCGATTGATGTGCCGCGTACGCGACAGCAGTGGCCACTGGGGGCCCGCGCAGTGCGTGGCCAGCGATGATGAGTCGCTGCAACAGCCGCGCTTCGATGAAGAAGGCCGGCTCTACTGCCTGTCCGACCGCAACGGCTTCTGGCAGCCCTGGGGTGAAGTCGATGGCCACTGGCAGGCGCTGCCTGCGGAGCTTGCCGACCACGCGGCTGCGCCTTGGCAACTGGGCACCTGTACCTGGTTGGCGCTGGGGCCGCAAAGCTACCTGGCCAGCTGGTTCAAGGACGGTTTCGGGCAATTGGGGCTGCGTGCTGAAGATGGCCGCATGGCGCGTTACGCCAGTGCCTACACACGTTTCCGCAGCCTGGCCATGGACTGCGAGCACCTGTATGCCATTGCCGCCTCGCCCATCAGCCCGCCGGCAGTGATTGCCATTGACCGCCGCAACCACGAGGTCCGCGTGCTGGCCGGTGGTGCCGAGATGCTGCCGGCAGCGCAGATCAGCCTGCCGCAGCCGATCCACTATGGCAGTGACGGCGAGCAGGCCCATGGTTTCTTCTACCCGCCTGCGCAGTCGCAAGGCGCCGCTCCGCTGGTGGTGTTCATCCACGGCGGGCCGACGTCGGCCTGCTATCCAGTGCTGGACCCACGCATCCAGTACTGGACCCAACGCGGCTTTGCCGTGGCCGACCTGAACTACCGGGGCAGCACTGGCTATGGCCGGGAATACCGCCAGGCATTGCACCTGCGCTGGGGTGAGACTGATGTGGCCGATGCTTGCGCGGCGGTCGAATACCTGGCTGCTCAAGGCCTGGTCGACAAGCACAAGGCGTTCATCCGCGGCGGCAGCGCCGGTGGCTACACCACCCTGTGCGCCTTGGCGTTCCGTGACGTGTTCCGCGCCGGCGCCAGCCTGTACGGGGTCAGCGACCCGGTTGCCCTGGGCCGTGCCACCCACAAGTTCGAAGGGGATTACCTGGACTGGCTGATCGGCGACCCGCAGCAGGATGCCGAACGCTATCGCCAGCGCACGCCGCTGCTGCATGCAGGGCAGATCAAGGTCCCGGTGATTTTCTTTCAGGGTGAGCTGGATGCGGTGGTGGTGCCAGAGCAGACCCGCGCCATGCTGGCGGCGTTGCAGGCCAACGGGATCGAGGCTGAAGGGCACTTCTATGCGGGTGAGCGGCATGGGTTCCGCCAGGCTCAGAACCTGGCGCATGCGTTGGAAGAAGAGTGGAAATTCTATTGCCGGGTGTTGGAGGGCTGAGATTTTGGGGCCGCTTTGCGGCCCCAATGGCCTCACCGTTTGGCGATGATGTACACCGCGTGCACGATCCCCGGAATGTAACCCAGCAAGGTCAGCAGAATATTCAGCCAGAACGCCCCGCCAAACCCCACCTGCAGAAACACACCCAGCGGTGGCAGAAGAATGGCGATGATGATGCGAATAAAGTCCATGCGAGTCTCTCCTGAAGGGTTACATCAAAGACTAGCCGCCCGCCACAGAGGTTCCACAGGCAAAAAAAAACGCCCCGGGCCGAATGAAACAGGCCAGGGGCGATGCGCAGGAACGCCAGACGGTTCGTAGAATTCTCAGTCTTGCTATACCGCTAAGCCGGTACTTCGCGGCGGGCCTGCTGCTGGGCATGCAGGCGGGCAAAGGCGCGGGCCAGGCGCAACAGCATTTCATCGATGTTGCCCTTGCTCACGGTCAGCGCTGGCGACAAACGCACCACATCCGCTTGCGGTGCATTGAGCAGCAGGCCTTCGTGCAGGGCCGCTGCCACCAGCTCTTTGGCCAGGTTTTCTTTCAGTTGCAGGGCCCACAGCAGGCCTTGCCCGCGTACTTCACCCTGGCCATAGCGCCCAGCCAGGCGGCTCAGGCCTTCACGCAGGTGGCGGCCGTTATCCTGCACCTGGGCGAAGAAGCCAGGCTCCAGCACGGTGTCCAGCACAGCCAGGCCGGCGGCGCACATCAGCGCATTGCCGTGGTGGCTGCCTTCCAGTTCGCCAGGTTCGGCGCAGCATGCTGTGCCCCGGGCGAGCAAGGCAGCCAGTGGCACACCGCCGCCCAGGCCCTTGCCCAAGGTAATGATGTCGGCGCGCACGCCATACAGCTCCTCGGCCAGTAGCGCGCCACAGCGGCCAATACCGGTCTGCACTTCATCGAGGATCAGCAGGATGCCCAGTTCACGGCACAGCGTTTCCACACCTTTGAGGTACTCCTGCGTGGCGGGGATAACACCCGCCTCGCCCTGGATTGGCTCAAGCATGATGGCCACGGTGCGTGAGTCCACCGCGGCGTGCAGGGCGGCCAGGTCGTTGAACGGCACTTTGCTGAAGCCCGGCAGGCCAGGCTCGCAGCGGTTGCACGGCAACGGGTCGGACGCCGACAGCGCGCCCAGGCTGCGGCCGTGGCAGGCCTGGCTGGCAGTGATGATGTGGTAGGCGCCGTTGCGGTGCAGCTGGCCCCATTTGCGCGCCAGCTTGATCGCACCTTCACAGGCTTCCGCACCGCTGTTCAGCAAGTAGGCCTGCTCGCTGCCGGTACTCTGGCACAGGCGGTTCACCAACCCCAGCAGGCCACGGCTGTGGAAGCCCGAGCCCGGGTTGATCAGCGCCTGGGCCTGGTTGCCCAGCGCTTTTATCAGCACACTGGGGCTGTGGCCGAGGCTGTTGACCGCACCACCCTGGGTAAAGTCCAGGTAGGCATGCCCTTCGTTGTCCCACAACCACGAGCCCTGACCACGCACGAACACTTGCGCTGCACGTTCGGCGCTGGGCATCAGGCGATCACGCGACAACTCATCAGCCTGCGGCACCATCACCGGCGCACGCTTGGGCTCGGCGACAGCGGCAGGGGCCGAGCGGCGCAGGTTGAACAGGTTCATCAGGGCTCCAACCAATCACGGTAAAGGGCGGCTACGGTGCGGTCTTGGTGCCGACACTCGATATTTTGCCTTGCCTATCAAAAGTGTTTTTCATCCGGGGTAACAATCGGCCTAATGACCGCTGTAACCCGTTGGAATACGGCGATAGACTAGGCTTCGCGAGGGTTTTCGACCATTTCGTTTTTCCAGCATTTTCGATAAGTGTTACTTATGGATTTCCGCCAACTGCGTTATTTCGTCGCGGTGTACGAAGAAGGCCACGTAGGCCGTGCCGCCGAGCGACTGTCGCTTTCCCAGCCAGCGCTCTCCCAGCAGATCCGCCAGCTGGAACACAGCCTCGACCTGAGCCTGTTCGAGCGCAGCAACAAGCGCCTGCTGCCCACCCTGGCTGCCCACACCCTGTACAACCACGCCTTGCCATTGCTCGACGGCCTGCAACGCGCCCACGAGGCCATGCGCAATTTCAAGGGGCAATCGCTGCGCACCTTGGCGATCGGCGTATTGCAGACCGTGCGGCCCAGCCTGGTGCCGCAGTTGCTCGAACGGCTGCGCAAGGCTCAGCCGCACCTTGTGGTGCAGATCTACGAGTTGTCGGGGCTGGAGATCGAACGGCGGCTGCTCAACGGCAGCCTGGACATCGGCATCAGCTACCTGCCACCGCGCCAACCTGGGCTGCATGGCCTGCTGCTGTACGAAGACGAGCTGCAGCTGGTGATCCCCGATACCCACCCGCTGAAGGATTTCAAGAAGGTGTCCATCCGCCAGGCCGCCGAGTTACCCATGCTGATGCTGGGCGAAGAGTTCCAGATCCGCCAGATCTGGCAGGCGCAGCTGGCCAGCCAGGGGCGGCGGCCACACGTGCAGGCAGAGATGAACAACATGGCGGGGATTCTCGACAGCTTGGCGCACACCGCACTGGCCACCATCCTGCCGGGCCGGGCCAAAGAAGCCGCCGAGGATGATCAGGGCCTGCTGTGGAAGCCGTTGAGCGAGCCGCGGGTGCCGCTGAAGGTTGGCTTGGTGTTTCGCGATGCTCAGCGCCAGCAGGCCTCTGTGGAGCTACTGCGCACGCTGCTGGAGGAGGAGACGGACACCCGCCTGTTGGGGCCATCGCCGCTGGACGTGCTGGCCTGAAAAAACACACGCACAAAGAAAACCCCGCCGAAGCGGGGTTTTCCAGACTGTTTCCCTGTGACATCCGTATCGCCCCGCCATCCTGGCAGGTGGTCCTTCGTCGTCTTCCTTGATCTGTCCTTTGCGCTTCCTGCGCAACGTCCATGTGGTAAAGATTAACCGTGGATCCAATCTGAGAACAGTGGTGAAAAGTCACCACGTCGTGTAGGAAAAAGCTTACAAAGGGATTTATTCCCAGACATACCGGGAATTGGGGCCGCTTTGCGGCCCCAAGATCTGTCAGAACTGCTCAGCATCCAGCAGGTACAGCGACTCGCTCCCCGCCTTCACCGAAGCCACCAGCGAATCCACCCGTGGCAACAACCGTGCAAAGTAGAACCGCGCCGTCCCCAGCTTGCCCGAGTAGAACGCCTCGTCCCCCTCACCCGCCTTGGCCGCGCGCGCCATCAGCGCCCACATGTAGGCATAGGCCACATAACCAAAGGCATGCAGGTACTCGACCGAGGCAGCACCGATCTCATTCGGATTGCCCTTAGCCTGCTCCAGCACCCACTCGGTCAAGCCATCGAGCTGGTCGAGGCTGGCCGCCAACGGCTTGGCAAATTCGCCCAGCTCGCCACCCGCGCCGGCTATGAACTGGCGAATTTCGTCGGAGAACAACCGGTAGTACGCGCCACCGCTGGCCACCACCTTGCGCCCCATCAGGTCGAGGGCCTGAATGCCGTTGGTGCCTTCGTAGATCTGCGTAATGCGCACATCACGCACCAGCTGCTCCTGCCCCCACTCACGGATATAACCATGCCCACCGAACACCTGCTGGCCATGCACCGTGCTCTCCAGCCCCAGGTCGGTGAGGAACGCCTTGGCCACCGGTGTCAGCAGTGCCACCAGCTCTTCGCTGCGCTTGCGCACGGCAGCGTCTTCGCTGTACTTGGCACTGTCCAGCTGCATGGCTACATAGGTGGAGAAGGCGCGGCCACCCTCGATCTGCGCCTTCATGGTCAGCAGCATGCGGCGCACGTCCGGGTGGACGATGATCGGGTCGGCGGCCTTGTCCTTGGCATGCGGGCCGGTCGGGGCGCGGCTCTGCAGGCGGTCGCGAGCGTATTCCACCGCGTTCTGGTAGGAGCGTTCGGCGGAGGCCAGGCCTTGGATGCCAACACCCAGGCGCTCGTAGTTCATCATGGTGAACATGGCCGCTAGGCCCTTGTTCGGCTCACCGACGATGTAGCCGACTGCCTCGTCGAAGTTCATCACGCAAGTAGCCGAGGCCTGGATGCCCATCTTGTGCTCGATCGAGCCGCAAGTAGCCGGGTTGCGCGCCCCCAGGCTCCCGTCTTCGTTGACCAGGAACTTCGGCACCAGAAACAGCGAAATGCCTTTCGCCCCTGCCGGTGCATCCGGCAGCTTGGCCAGCACCAGGTGAATGATGTTCTCGGTCAGGTCGTGCTCGCCACCGGTGATGAAGATCTTGGTGCCGCTGACCTTGTAGCTGCCGTCGGCCTGGGGCTCGGCCTTGGTGCGGATGATGCCCAGGTCGGTACCGGCATGCGGCTCGGTCAGGCACATTGAACCTGCCCAAACGCCGGCGTACATGTTCGGCAGGTACTTTTCCTTCAGTGCTTCGCTGGCGTGGGCGTTGATCGACAGGCAGGCGCCAGCGGTCAGCATCGGGTACAGGCCAAACGCCAGGCTGGAAGCGTTGACCATTTCCTCGACCTGGGCCGAGATGGCCTTGGGCATGCCCATGCCGCCGAACACCGGGTCACCGCCCACGCCCACCCAGCCGCCTTCGGCGTAAGTGTTGTAGGCCTCGATGAAACCGGCCGGTGTGCTGACCGCGCCGTTGTCCCAGTGGCAGCCTTCTTCATCGGCGGCGCGGCTGAGCGGCGCGATGGTCTTGGCGGTGACCTTGCCGGCTTCTTCCAGCACGGCCATGGCCGTGTCGGCATCGACCACCTCTGCCAGCCCGGGCAACTGCGCCCACTGCTCGGCCACGTTGAAGACTTCATTCAGTACGAAGCGCATGTCGCGCAGGGGCGCTTTATAGTCAGCCATGACAACCTCTCGCTAGTCGGGTCGGGGCGGTCTCGGGGAACCGCGACACTGGGTTACTGGCAGTGTAACCGAACAACTTTTACGAGACATAGGGTCATCAACTGACCGTACAGTCTTGTTCAGTCACGCCGTACGCACTGCACCGCGCTGCGATTGTTGCCCATGCACCATGACACAATTGCGCCCCGCGCCTTTGGCGCTATACAACGCCTGGTCCGCAGATTTCAGCACCGCCTCAGGGTTACGGTGGTCAACCTGGCGTTCGGCCACACCGATGCTGATGGTGACCGACACCGTTCCGCCGCTACTGCCCGCCCGCCGCTGGCGCCCACTTGTATCGTCCTGTGGGCGGCTGCTCTGGTCGCGCAGGTGCATCACATAGTTGGCGATCACCTCGCGCACGGCCTGCACGTGGGGCACACATTCCTCGGCGGTCTTGCCGGCGAACACCAAGGCGAACTCCTCACCACCATATCGATAAGCGCGGCCACCGCCGGTCACCTTGGACAAGCGGCTGGCGACCAGGCGCAGCACCTGATCGCCCACATCGTGCCCATGGGTATCGTTGAATTTCTTGAAGTGGTCGACATCGGTCATGGCGATCACGTAATTGCGCCCCAGGCGCTGCATGCGCTCGTTCAGCGCACGGCGCCCCGGCAGGCCGGTCAGCTCGTCACGGAAGGCCATCTGGTAGGCCTCGTGGGCAACCGCTGCGGCGATCATCAACATCACCTGGCTGCACATGATGTTCAGGGTGAACGGCAGGATGAACGTTTGCGGCAGCATCCAGAAAATGCCCAGCAGGCCGGTTATCAACGCAGCGTGCAGCGGCCGCGGTGCGCGCAGGTATTGCACCACCAGCAGGATGAACACGCCGATGAACAACGGGTAGACCATCTGGATCAGGCTCATCCACTGGCCATGCAAGGTGGGCCAGCGGATGTCCGCCAGCCAGGCCAGCAACGCTTCGGGGTAGCTTTGTTCGAGGGCTACCGCCACGCTGCCCACGGCGAACAGCACGGCGCCGCGGGCGACCATGTCCTGCAGCAGGTGGGTGCGTTCCTGCCAGGCGCCGTACAGCCCGAACAGGGCGGGCAGCAGCAGGCACACCAGGTGGAAGATCACTGCCGCGTCCTCGCGCACGCGGCCATGGTCACGGTAGAAGTCGGTCTGGGTATCGAGCAGGTAGTAGGCGATGTACACCGTGAGCATCATGCACAGCTCACGCTGGCGGCGGTACACCGCGCAGTAGGCACCGCCCAGCAACAGGACCAAGGTGGGCAGGACGTTGAACAGCGATGTGAAAAAGACACTGAGGTCTCTCACATAGGCTGCGGCGAGCCCTGCCAGCAACAGAAACAGCGAAGGCAGGAAGTGGCTTGCGCGAACAGCGTTAAGACGAAACAAGGGTAATCTCCAACCCGGCAGATCAATAGTGGCATTGTGCCCTTACTTCATCGGCAGTGCACAAGAACAGTTGAATTTCAGTTCCGACGCGGTCCCGTGTAGGAGCGGCCTTGCGGCCCGATCGCGACACAAGGCCGCTCCTACAAAGGGTTCGCAGTAGTGCCCAAAAAGCAAAAAACCCGCCTGCCGGTGAGGGCAGGCGGGTTTTGGGTACAGCGGGTGAATCAGTACGACAGGCCGAAGTGCTCTTCGTCCATCGCCATCAGGTTGTTGGCACCCGACAGCATGGTCGCCACATGCGTACGGGTACGCGGCAGGATGCGTTGGAAGTAGAAGCGCGCAGTCTGCAGCTTGGCGGTGTAGAAGGCCTCTTCGCTGGTGCCGGCTGCCAGCTTCTCGGCTGCCAGGCGGGCGATGTCGGCCCAGAAGTAGGCCAGGCAGGCGTAGCCGGAGTACATCAGGTAATCCACCGAGGCCGCACCCACTTCTTCGCGGTCCTTCATGGCGGCCATGCCCACTTTCATGGTCAGCTCGCCCCACTCCTTGTTGATGGCCGCCAGCGGTTCGACAAACTCCTTGAGCCCGTCATTGCCTTCCTGCGCCTGGCAGAACTTGTGCACGATCTTGGTGAAGCCCTTCAGGGCCTCGCCCTGGGTCATCAGCACTTTGCGGCCGAGCAGGTCCAGGGCCTGGATGCCGGTGGTGCCTTCGTACAGCATGGAGATACGGCTGTCGCGCACGTTCTGCTCCATGCCCCACTCGGCGATGAAGCCATGGCCGCCGTAGATCTGCACGCCGTGGTTGGCCGCTTCGAAACCGACTTCGGTCATGAACGCCTTGGCGATCGGGGTCAGGAACGCCAGCAGGGCGTCAGCCTTCTTGCGTTCTTCCTCGTCCTGGCTGTACTTGACGATGTCCACCTGCTTGGCGGTGAAGTACACCATCGCGCGGTTGCCTTCGGCAAAGGCCTTCATGGTCAGCAGCATGCGGCGCACGTCCGGGTGGACGATGATCGGGTCAGCGGCCTTGTCCGGTGCTTTCGGGCCGGTCAGGGAGCGCATCTGCAGGCGCTCGCGGGCGTATTTCAGGCCACCCTGGAACGCCACCTCGGCGTGGGCCAAGCCTTGCAGCGCAGTACCCAGGCGAGCCGTGTTCATGAAGGTGAACATGCAGTTCAGGCCTTTGTTGGCCGGGCCGATCAGGTAGCCGGTTGCCGCATCGAAGTTCATCACGCAGGTGGCGTTACCGTGGATGCCCATCTTGTGTTCGATGGAACCGCAGCTCACGCCATTGCGCTCACCCACGCCGCCTTCGGCATTGGGCAGGAACTTCGGCACGATGAACAGCGAAATACCTTTGGTACCGGCTGGTGCATCCGGCAGGCGGGCCAGGACGATATGGACGATGTTATCGGCCATGTCGTGCTCACCTGCCGAAATGAAGATCTTGGTGCCCGACACTTTGTAGCTGCCGTCGGCCTGTGGCTCGGCCTTGGTGCGCAGCATGCCCAGGTCGGTACCGCAGTGCGGTTCGGTCAGGCACATGGTGCCGGTCCACTCGCCGGACACCAGTTTGGTCAGGTAGGTGTGCTGCTGCTCGGCAGTGCCATGCGCCGAAATAGTGTTCATCGCGCCATGCGAGAGGCCTGGGTACATGCCCCACGACCAGTTCGAACCGCCGACCATTTCGCTCAGGGCCAGGCCCAGCGATTCCGGCAGGCCTTGGCCGCCATGCTCGACGTCATGCGCCAGGCTCGGCCAGCCGCCTTCGACGAACTGCTCGTAGGCCGCCTTGAAGCCAGTCGGGGTTTTAACGCCCGATTCGCTCCAGGTGCAGCCTTCCTGGTCACCCACACGGTTCAGCGGCGACAGCACCTGCTCACAGAACTTCGCGCCTTCTTCGAGGATCGCGTCGACCATGTCAGGCGTGGCGTCCTGGCAGCCCGGCAGGCTCTGATAGTGCGCCTCATAGCCAAGCAGTTCGTCGCGAACGAAGCGGATATCACGCAAGGGGGCTTTGTAATCAGGCATTGCGATGAACCTCTGGGTCAGTTCTGTGGGGGTGACCAGCTCTTGGCGGCCGTCTATCAAACAGTTGTTTGAAACTTACGTTTAGCTCCGGCTTATGTCAAGGAGGGACTATAGTGTCATTTGCGCCACGAAAAATGGCGTTTACGCCAAGGCAAGGCGCAACCCCTGTGGGAGCGGGTTTACCCGCGAATAGGCCCGCGCCAGAAAAATAAGTTGTCTGGGCTGACGCATTCGCGGGTAAACCCGCTCCCACAGAGATAGCGGTAGATTCAGGGGAGACGCCGACAATCAGGCGTAGGTGTCGATGATCCGGCCGAGCATTTCGTCGGATGCCTTGACTACCTTTGCGCCAAGCTCGACTTCGGTTTTGCCCACGACCATTTGCACCACGCTGGTGGCCATGTCCATCTGCTGGCTGCGGTCGACCGAACGCAGGCGTTCAGCCTGAAAATCGCTGGACTGGCTGGTGGCGGTACGTTCGGCTGTGGTGTTGGCGATCTGGCCGGCGGCCTGATCGACGCGGTTCTGGCCGGTCTGGATTGCGCTCAGGCCCGCGTAATATGCGGAGCTACCGGTGATTTCCATGTCAGGACTCCATTGACGCTGGATGACGAACAGGCCTAATTAAAGCAGGCTGGGCGCGAAAAGGCCCGTTTAAAAGCCTAATGGCCTGGTGCCAGTTGATAGGCCTTGGGTATTCCTGCACCGGCCCTATCGCCGGCAAGCCAGCTCCTGCAACAGCGGGTTCCCCCGCAAAGGGCCGGGCGTGAAAACGGCTAATCCAGCAGATCCAGCTGAAGGTGTTCAGCCACCATATCGGCACTGGCCTGCTTCAATTTGGGCACCCGCCCAAGGCAAGGCGCGGGCAAGCGCTCTGCCAGGCTGGCCAGGTTCTCTTCAAGACGCGAAGTACGGGGCTCGATGATGTTCGCCACCCAGCCCGCCAGTTGCAGCCCGTCGCGCTCGATGGCTTCGGCGCTGAGCAAGGCATGGCTGATGCAACCCAACCGCACCCCCACCACCAGAATCACCGGCAGCTGCAGGGCAACGGCAAGGTCGGACAGGTTCTCCAGACCCGACAGCGGCACACGCCAGCCACCGGCCCCTTCGACCAAGGTGAAATCGGCATTTTGTTGCAGCACATTGCGCATTGCCGCCAGCAGCTCCGGAACAGCCAGCGTCACCCCCGCCTCGCGCGCCGCCACATGCGGGGCAATCGCAGGCTCGAAGGCAAACGGGTTGACCTGCTCGTATGGCAACTTGATCGTGCTTTCGTCGATCAGCGCCTGGGCATCGCTGTTGCGCAAGCCCTTCGGTGTCATCGTGCAGCCGGAGGCCACCGGCTTGGCACCCAGAGTGCTCATGCCCTGCAAGCGCGCCGCGTGCAAAAGCCCGGCGGCGATGGTGGTCTTGCCGACATCGGTATCGGTACCGGCAATGAAATAGGCCTGACTCATCTCGCTCCCCTTACGCCTGTGGCTTGCGCAACACACCATAGACCACCTGATAGGTGGCTGGCAGCCCCTCGGGCTGGCGAAATGCTTCGTAGGCCTGCAAAAGGCCCTGCATGCGGGCCCGGCCGGTGAGGCCTGAAGGGCGGCCCGGGTTGAGGTTGTGCGCGCCCAGCGCCTTCAGTTCATGGGTCAGGCTGCGCACATCCGGGTAGTGCAGTACATGCGGGCAACGCTGCAGCCCAAGTTGTTCAAAGCCGCTGTCGGCACACAGGCGCTGGTAATCCTCAAACCGCCGAAAGCGGTTTACATGCACCAGGCCATCCACCGCCTGCCAGCTGGCACGCAATTCGTCCAGAGTACCCACGCACAGGCTGCTGAAGGCCAGCACGCCGCCGGGGCGCAGTACCCGCAACGCCTCTGCCAGCACACTGGCGAACTGGTCGCACCACTGCACCGCCAGGCTGGTGAACACAAGGTCGACGCTGGCATCTCGCAGCGGCAAACGCTCGGCATCACCGGCCACGTGGTAGTGCGCCCCACCCTGTTCATGCCGGGCGTGGCGCAGCATGCCTTCGGCGATGTCCACTGCCACACCGCTGGCCGGTGCGAAACACTCGGCCAGCTTTCGGCTGAAATGGCCAGTGCCGCTACCCAGGTCCAGCCAGTGCGACGGCTGCAAGCCTGCCGGCAACTGCTCCAGCAGGTTCAACCCTACAGCGCGCTGCAAGGCTGCCACGCTGTCGTAGCTGGCCGCAGCGCGGGAGAACGAAGCCGCCACCTGGCGTTTGTCGGGCAATGCGCCGGGCAGGGTCGGATGGGAAAGGTCAGTCATCGCCACTCTCATGCAGGAAACTCTTGATGCCCGCCGCCAACTCCTGCGGATACTCCAGCAGGAACGCGTGGGAACTGTCTTCGACCAGGCCCACTTCCACATCTGGCAGCAGCTCGCTCAATGCCTTGGCTGCCTCTGCCGGCACCAGCGCATCGCTGCCGGCGAACAGGTGCAGTTGCGGGCCGCCGTATGCCTGCAGGGCCTCGCGGGTGTCCAGCTTGGCCAGCACTTCAAGGCCGGTGGCCAGGTACAGCGGGTCGGTGTCCGGCACACCGACACCCAGTTGGCGCAGCAACGTGCGTGGCTGTTGGGCGCCATCGCTGCACAAGGTACGGAAGCGCTTGAGGGTGACCTGTGTATGGCTCCGGCAGCCATCGAGGAAGGTGCCGAAGGTGTCTTCGGGCATGCCGTGGGGCCAGTCGAGCCGGGCCACAAAACTGGGGTTGCTGGCCAGGGTCAGCAGGCCACAGCAGTGATCACCACGCTGATGCGCCAGCGCGCTGGCCAGCATGCCACCGAGCGACCAGCCACCCAGCCAGACATTGCTGGGCAGCTTGCGGTCCAGGTGGTCGACCCAACCCTGCACATCGCTGTGGTCCAGTTCGGGCAGGGGCATCAGCTCTACCTGCAAGCGGGCATCCTGGGCGCGCAGGCTGGCGGCCAGTGGCTCCAGTGAAGCAGTGCCCAGGCCCCAGCCGGGCAGCAGTACAAGACGATTACGCATCGGCGTTCTCCAGCTGTGGATAACACTCGGCCAATGCATTCAACAATAGCTGCACCTGCGCCTCGCTGTGCGCGGCGCTCAGGGTCACCCGCAGGCGTGCGCTGCCAACTGGCACGGTGGGTGGGCGGATGGCCGTCACCAGCAAGCCGCGCTCGCGCAACATACGCGACAGGCGCAGGGCCTGTGCGCTGTCGCCGATCATGATCGGCTGGATCGGCGTCGGGCTGTCCATCAACGCCAGCCCGACCTGCTGCGCGCCTTCGCGGAACTGGCGAATCAACGCGGCCAGGTGCTCACGACGCCAGGTTTCGCGGCGCAGCAGCTCCAGGCTCTTGAGCGTGGCGCAGGCCAGCGCAGGCGGCTGGCTGGTGGTGTAGATATAGGGGCGGGCGAACTGCACCAGCGCCTCGATCAACTCTTCGCTGCCGGCAACAAAAGCGCCCGCCGTACCGCACGCCTTGCCCAGCGTACCGACCAGCACCGGAACATCATCCACGCCCAGGCCGAAGTGCTCGACGATGCCACCGCCCTGTGCGCCAAGGGTGCCCAGGCCATGGGCGTCGTCGACCATCAGCCAGGCGCCGCGGGCACGGGCGACGTCGGCCAGTGCCGGCAGGTCGGCCAGGTCGCCGTCCATGCTGAAAACGCCATCGGTCACCACCAGCGTATTGCCGACGGCCTTGTCCAGGCGGCTGGCCAGGCTGGCGGCATCGTTGTGCAGGTAGCGGTTGAAGCGCGCACCGCTGAGCAGCCCGCCATCCAGCAGCGAGGCATGGTTCAGGCGGTCTTGCAACACCGTGTCGCCCTGCCCCACCAGCGCGGTGATGGCGCCCAGGTTGGCCATGTAGCCCGTGGAGAACAACAATGCACGCGGGCGGCCGGTGAGTTCGGCCAGCGCTTCTTCAACCTGGTGGTGCGGCGTGCTGTGGCCGACCACCAAGTGCGAGGCACCGCCGCCGACACCCCACTGCTCGGCGCCGGCCTGCCAGGCGGCGATCACCTCGGGGTGGTTGGCCAGGCCCAGGTAGTCATTGCTGCAGAAGGCCAGCAGCTGCTGGCCGTCGACCACCACTTGCGGCCCTTGCGGGCTGCCCAGCAGAGGCCGCTGCCGATACAGGTCTGCGGTGCGCCGTTCGGCCAGGCGCGCCGCCAGGTCGAAGGCCATGTCAGGCCGATGCAGCGTTGTAGAACATCTCGCTGCTGCGCTGTTCGACCAGCGCCTGCTCGATGGCCGCCTGATGCACTTCGTCGGCGTGCTCTTCACGCGCTTCGGGCTTGATGCCCAGGCGTGCGAACAATTGCATGTCCTTGTCGGCCTGTGGGTTGGCAGTGGTCAGCAGTTTTTCGCCGTAGAAGATCGAGTTGGCGCCCGCCATGAACGCCAGGGCCTGCATTTGCTCGTTCATCTGCTCGCGGCCGGCGGACAGGCGCACGTGCGACTTGGGCATCAGCACGCGAGCCACGGCGAGCATGCGGATGAAGTCGAACGGGTCGACGTCCTCTTCTTCGGCCAGCGGCGTGCCAGCAACCTTGACCAGCATGTTGATCGGCACCGACTCCGGGTGCTCGGGCAGGTTGGCCAGCTGAATCAGCAGGCCGGCGCGGTCGTCCAGCGACTCGCCCATGCCCAGAATGCCGCCGGAGCAGATCTTCATCCCCGCATCGCGCACGTAGGCCAGGGTCTGCAGGCGCTCGCCGTAGGTGCGGGTGGTGATGATGCTGCCGTAGAACTCCGGCGAGGTGTCGAGGTTGTGGTTGTAGTAATCCAGGCCAGCCTGGGCAAGGGCCTTGGTCTGCTCCTCGTCGAGCTTGCCGAGGGTCATGCAGGTTTCCAGGCCCATGGCCTTCACGCCTTTGACCATCTCCAGCACGTAGGGCATGTCTTTGGCCGACGGGTGCTTCCACGCCGCGCCCATGCAGAAGCGGGTAGAGCCGATGGCTTTGGCGCGGGCAGCCTCTTCCAGCACCTTCTGCACTTCCATCAGCTTCTGTTTTTCCAGCCCGGTGTTGTAGTGGCCGGACTGCGGACAATATTTGCAATCTTCCGGGCAGGCGCCGGTCTTGATCGACAGCAGGGTCGAAACCTGCACCCGGTTAGGGTCGAAATGCGCGCGGTGCACGGTCTGCGCCTGGAACAGCAGGTCGTTGAACGGTTGCTGGAACAGCGCCTTGACCTCGGCCAGGGACCAGTCGTGACGTGTTGTTGCAGTTGTGCTGGCGCTCATCGGCGTTTCCTTGTTTAGGCTGTAGCTGGCGCCGGGACAGGAAAGCCCACAAGCGCATCACGGATAGCTGGCATAGTTACGGAAGACCCATGAACTGTCAACCATACTGGAAAAGACTGGTTTACAAGTGCTCACTTATTAACCAATTATGTTTATTGTGTGATGAACCGGCCGAGCAGCACTACCCATTGTGCATCGCCTGCGAGCAGGAACTGCCCTGGCTGGGTGATCACTGCCTGCAATGCGCCCTGCCCTTGCCGATGGCCGGCCTGATCTGCGCCCAGTGTTCCCGCCGCTTGCCGGCGTTCGAACAGGTCATTGCGTTGTGGCATTTCGGTTTTCCGGTGGACACGTTGATCAGCCGCTTCAAGCACAATCGTCAATGGCCTTTGGGGCGCTTGATGGCCGAACTGCTGGGGTATGGGCTGCTGCATCGCTTTGCAGAAGGCCTACCCCGCCCTGACCTGCTGTTGCCTGTGCCCTTGGCCAAGCGTCGACTACGCGAGCGCGGGTTCAACCAGGCAGGGATGCTTGGGCGGTGGCTGTCTGGGCAACTTGCGCTACCTTGCGATGAGCGAATGCTGGTGCGCACGCGCGAAACACCTGCCCAGCAACAGCTGGATGCCAGGGCAAGGCAGCGCAATTTGCGACAAGCGTTTGCGGTCTCGGGTGAACTGACGGGCAAACATGTGGCCATTGTCGATGATGTGTTGACCACCGGTGCTACCGCGCAGGCCATCGCCGAGGTGCTGCGCAAGGCCGGAGCGCGGCGGGTGGATGTGTATTGCCTGGCGCGCACGCCCAAGCCGGGGTATGTATGAGGAAACGCGGATCGCCCTCTGTAGGAGCGGCCTTGTGTCGCGATCGGGCTGCACAGCAGCCCCAGCGATATTAGCCACGGCAGAAATCCCGGGGCCGCTTCGCGCCCCTTTCGCGACACAAGGCCGCTACTACACACTATCCACCTTCTGGCGCCACTACGACCGAATACCCATGCCCCTACCCACCCTGCTTACCCAGCACATCGCCCGCCGCCCCCAACGCATCGCGCTGCTGCAGCACATTGCCGAACAAGGCTCGATCACCCGCGCCGCGAAGGCTGCGGGTATCAGCTACAAGGCGGCCTGGGATGCCATCGACGAGCTGAATAACCTGGCCAGCCAACCCTTGGTCGAGCGCAGTACCGGTGGCCGTGGCGGTGGCGGTGCGCGTTTGTCGCCCGAAGGCGAGCGGGTGCTGCGCCTGTATCAAAGGCTGCAGACACTGCAGGCGCAAATTCTTGAGGCCGCCGAAGAATCCAGCGACCTCGACCTGCTCGGGCGCCTGATGCTGCGCACCAGTGCGCGTAACCAGCTGCAGGGCCAGGTCAGCGGCCTGCGCCGGGAAGGCCGGTATGACCGCATCAGCCTGGCACTGGGCGGCGGCCTGGAGATTGATGCGCTGATCACCCACGACAGTACCGCGCGGCTGGAGCTGACACTGGGGACGATGGTGGTGGCGCTGCTCAAGGCCGGTTGGATACGGTTGCTGGCGGAGGGGGAAGCAGCCGACGCGGGCAGCAACTGCTTGAATGCAACGGTGGAAGAGGTGCTGGCAGAGGGTGAGGGGCCCAGTGAGGTGCGGCTGGCGTTAGGCAATGGGCAGACATTGTGTGCCATCGCCGAGGCGGATTGGTTGGCTGGGCAGCCGGTGGCGGCGGGCAGTGCGGTGCGGGTGCAGTTTCATCCGTCCTATGTACTGATTGGAGTTCCTGCATAGCCTGGCCGCGCTTCAGCGCGGTTCGCGGGTAAACCCGCTCCCACAGGGAACGCGCCGCCTGAGACATGTGCGCAAAACCTGTGGGAGCGGCTTTAGCCGCGAAGAGGCCGGTACAGGCATAACGGGTTACCATGGCCCCACGCTGCTTACCCTCCGGAGTCACCATGTCCCACCCCTTCGACACCCTTACCCCCGACCTGGTCCTGGACGCCGTGGAAAGCATCGGCTTTCTCAGCGATGCACGGGTGCTGGCGCTGAACAGCTACGAGAACCGCGTCTATCAGGTGGGCATCGAAGACGCGCAGCCGCTGATCGCCAAGTTCTACCGCCCAGGACGCTGGAGCGATGCGGCGATCCTCGAAGAGCACAGCTTCACCGCCGAACTCGCCGACTGCGAAGTGCCGGTGGTTGCGCCGATGCAGCACGACGGCCGCACCCTGTTCGAACATCAGGGCTTCCGTTTCACCCTGTTCCCCCGCCGCGGCGGCCACGCTCCGGAGCCGGGCAACCTCGACCAGCTCTACCGCCTTGGCCAGTTGCTCGGCCGCCTGCATGCCGTGGGCGCCACCAAACCATTCGAGCACCGTGAGGCCCTGGCTGTGGACAACTTCGGCCACGCCTCGCTGAACACCCTGCTGGACGGTGGTTTTGTCCCTCGCGAACTGTTGCCCGCCTTCGAGTCGGTGGCCCGCGACCTGCTAAAACGTGTCGAGGATATCTACGCCCGCACACCGCACCAGCTGATCCGCCTGCACGGCGACCTGCATCCCGGCAACCTGATGCACCGTGACGAGGTGTACCACGTGGTCGACCTCGACGACTGCCGCATGGGCCCGGCGGTGCAAGACCTGTGGATGATGCTGGCCGGCAGCCGCGAGGAGCGCCTGGGGCAACTGGCCGAACTGATCGACGGCTACAACGAGTTCCACGACTTCGACCCGCGCGAACTGGCCCTGATCGAGCCCCTGCGCGCCCTGCGCCAGTTGCACTACAGCGCGTGGCTGGCAAGGCGCTGGAGCGACCCGGCGTTCCCGCCCAGCTTCCCGTGGTTCGGCCAACCCCGCTACTGGGGCGACCAGATTCTCGCCCTGCGCGAGCAAATGGCCGCGCTGGATGAAGCACCATTGAAATTGTTCTAGAAGCATGCCTGCCTCTGTCTACAATAGGCGTCGCTTTATTTAGCTACCTAAGCAAGGATTCTGCATGCACGCCGCAAACCCGCGTCGCGGGTACATCCTGGGCCTGAGCGCCTACATCATCTGGGGCCTGTTCCCCATCTACTTCAAGGCCATCCAGAACGTCCCGGCGGTCGAGATCATTGTCCACCGGGTACTGTGGTCGGCGCTGTTCGGCTCGCTACTACTGCTAGTGTGGAAACACCCCGGCTGGTGGCGCGAACTGCGCGACAACCCTCGCCGGCTGGGCATACTGGCGCTGAGCGGGGCACTGATCGCCGGCAACTGGCTGACCTATGTGTGGTCGGTAAACAACGGCCGCATGCTCGAGGCCAGCCTGGGTTACTACATCAACCCGCTGATCAACGTGTTGCTGGGCATGCTGATTCTTGGCGAGCGCCTGCGCCGCCTGCAATGGCTGGCGGTAGGCATGGCGGCCGTGGGCGTGGCCCAGCAGGTATGGCAAGTGGGCAGCCTGCCTTGGGTGTCGTTGGTGCTGGCGCTGAGCTTTGGCTTCTACGGGCTGATTCGCAAGCAGGCGCCAGTGGCGGCGTTACCGGGCCTGGTGGTGGAAACCTGGATGCTGGTGCCGCTGGCCCTTGGCTGGCTATTGCTGCACCCGGCGGCGATGAGCGCCCAGGGGGCGTTCTACTCCAGCAGCGAAGCACTGTGGCTGATGGCAGCGGGGCCGGTAACACTGGTACCGCTGGTGTGCTTCAACGCTGCAGCACGGCACCTGCCGTATACCACCCTGGGCTTCCTGCAGTACCTGGCACCTACCCTGGTGCTGTTGCAGGCCGTACTGCTGTTCGATGAGCATTTGTCGTCGAGCACGTTGGTGGCGTTCATGTTCATTTGGGCAGGTTTGGCGATCTACAGCGTCGATGCGTGGATGAATCTGCGCAAGCGCAGCTGATCAAAAAACGATCAAAACTCTGCAGGCCATGCGGTTCGTGGTCTGCAGAAACATCTCCAAAGGTTATCCACACCCTCGTCCCCGTGCTTTGTGCACAAGCTGCTGATTATTGGGTGTTTTTTGATCAAAACTACGCAGGGCACAGAGGGACTGGGCTGGAGAGGTACGCCCCCAGGTTATCCACAGGGCCTTCCCCGCGATATCGGGATAACCGCAAGGGGCCGCTTCCACTAAGGTTATGCATTCCCCTGTAGGAGCGGCCTTGTGTCGCGATGGGCCGCAAAGCGGCCCCGGCAATCCCGAATCAATCCTCCGCCCGCAACTTCAACTCCACCATCAAATCATCCGCCAGGCTCTCCAGCTTCTGCTGCAGTTCATCCAGCGAAAGGGTCAGCGGCAGCGCCAGCAATGCATCGGCATGAAACAGCGGCTCACTGCTCATCGGTGCCGGCCGCACCTCAGTGGTAAACCGCTCAAGGTTCACCCCCAGATCCGCCAGCAACCGGGTAATGTCCCGCACGATCCCCGGCCGGTCATTCCCCACCAGCTCCATCGCAATCGGCTTCCAGTTGCACGACGGCTCGATGCCGCTCTCGGCAATCAGCACGCGAATGTCATACCTGGCCAGCCCCTGCAAGGACGCCACCAGTTCAGCGTAGTTCTCAGCCGGCACCGCCACCCGCAAGATACCGGCAAACTGCCCGGCCATCCGCGACATGCGGCTTTCCAGCCAGTTGCCACTGTGGTCGGCGATGCACTGGGCAATGCGTTCGACCTGGCCGGCCTTGTCAGGGGCGATAACAGTCAGTACAAGATGATCCACAAGCCCTTCCTCGTGTCGGGCCGCGCCCGGCGGCAGAAAATCGGGGGATCGAGTCAGTATAGGCAAGGCGCGGCAACCTGCCGCAGGGCGGCCAGCACAACGAATCGTGTACTGTTTCAAGATTTATCTGGAACAATCCACCTGTTTTTTGCGAACATACCCACTCCCAGCGTGACCATACGCGACCAACGGGTCGCATAACGGCGCTTTTAGTCTGATTTTGCCCCGACTACTGCTTCATGTAGTATCCCGTGGCGCGGACTACAAAACGTCGTTTGGATGTCTGCCAAGGCGCCTGTGAAAATACGCACACTGCCTGCCGGCCTGTCTGGCAAGCCGCACCCAGCCGCGCCCGGTACAACCCGGGGGCACGCACTGGTGCCGTGTTTAGAGAAGCGCTACAGGCTTAATACAGAAGAGCGAAATAGCTGAGCAGAGTGAGGCAAGCAATGACTGGATACGTTCAAGTCGGTGGCCTTCAGGTCGCCAAGGTCCTGTACGACTTCGTGAACAACGAAGCCATCCCCGGGACCGGCATCGTCGCCGAGCAGTTCTGGGCAGGTGCAGAGAAGATCATCAATGACCTCGCTCCAAAGAACAAAGCCCTGCTCGCCAAGCGCGACGAGCTGCAAGCCAAGATCGACGCCTGGCACCAGGCACGCAAAGGCGAGGCACACGATGCCGTAGCCTACAAGGCATTCCTCCAGGAAATCGGCTACCTGCTGCCACAAGCCGACGATTTCCAGGCCACCACCCAGAACGTGGACGAAGAAATCGCCCACATGGCCGGCCCGCAGCTGGTGGTGCCGGTAATGAACGCCCGCTTCGCCCTGAACGCCGCCAACGCCCGCTGGGGTTCGCTGTATGACGCCCTGTACGGCACCGACGCCATCAGCGATGAAGGCGGCGCCGAAAAAGGCCAGGGTTACAACAAGGTCCGTGGGGACAAGGTCATCGCCTTCGCCCGCGCCTTCCTCGACGAGGCCGCGCCACTTGCTGCCGGCTCGCACGTCGACTCCACCGGCTACCGCATCGAAGGCGGCAAGCTGGTTGTTGCCCTCAAAGGCGGCAGCAACAGCGGCCTGCGTGACGACGCCCAGCTCATCGGCTTCCACGGTGACGCCGCCGCACCAACCGCCGTGCTGCTCAAGCACAACGGCCTGCACTTCGAAATCCAGGTCGATGCCAACACCCCGGTTGGCAGCACCGACGCCGCTGGCGTCAAAGACATCCTGATGGAATCGGCACTGACCACCATCATGGACTGCGAAGACTCGGTCGCCGCCGTCGACGCCGACGACAAGGTAATCGTCTACCGCAACTGGCTGGGCCTGATGAAAGGCGACCTGGCCGAAAGCGTGAGCAAGGGTGGCAAAACCTTCACCCGCACCATGAACCCGGACCGCGAGTACGCCGCGCCCAATGGCGGCAGCGTCACCCTGCATGGCCGTTCGCTGCTGTTCGTGCGCAACGTTGGCCACCTGATGACCAACCCGGCGATCCTCGATGCCCAAGGCAACGAGATCCCCGAAGGCATCCAGGACGGCCTGTTCACCAACCTGATCGCCCTGCACAACCTCAACGGTAACACCAGCCGCAAGAACACCCGCACCGGCAGCGTGTACATCGTCAAGCCGAAGATGCATGGCCCGGAAGAAGTCGCTTTCGCCGCCGAAATCTTCAGCCAGGTCGAAGACCTGCTGGGCATGCCACGCAACACCGTCAAGGTCGGCATCATGGACGAGGAGCGCCGGACCACGGTCAACCTCAAGTCCTGCATCAAGGCTGCCGCCGAGCGCGTGGCGTTCATCAACACCGGCTTCCTCGACCGCACTGGCGATGAAATCCACACCTCGATGGAGGCCGGCGCCGTGGTGCGCAAAGGCGCCATGAAAAACGAGAAGTGGATCGGTGCCTACGAAAACAACAACGTCGACGTTGGCTTGGCCACCGGCCTGCAGGGCCGCGCGCAAATCGGCAAAGGCATGTGGGCCATGCCCGACCTGATGGCTGCCATGCTCGAGCAGAAGATCGCCCACCCGCTGGCCGGTGCCAACACCGCCTGGGTGCCGTCGCCGACTGCCGCCACCCTGCACGCCCTGCACTACCACAAGGTGGACGTGCAGGCGCGTCAGCGTGAACTGGCTTCGCGTACCCCGGCGTCGGTGGACGACATCCTCGCCATCCCGCTGGCCGCCGACACCAACTGGTCGGACGAAGAAATCCGCAACGAGCTGGACAACAACGCCCAGGGCATCCTCGGCTACGTGGTGCGCTGGATCGACCAGGGTGTGGGTTGCTCGAAGGTGCCGGACATCAACAACGTCGGCCTGATGGAAGACCGTGCCACCCTGCGCATTTCTGCCCAGCTGCTGGCCAACTGGCTGCGCCATGGCGTGGTCAGCCAGGAGCAGGTGCTGGAAAGCCTCAAGCGCATGGCCGTGGTGGTCGACCAGCAGAACGCCGGTGACGCCCTGTACCGCCCGATGGCGCCGAACTTCGACGACAACGTCGCGTTCCAGGCGGCTGTAGAGCTGGTGGTAGAAGGTGGCAAACAGCCGAACGGCTATACCGAGCCGGTGCTGCACCGCCGTCGCCGCGAGTTCAAGGCGCGTAACGGGTTGTAAGTAACACCTGCGAACGGGGGCCGCTGTGCGGCCCATTCGCGGGCAAGCCAGCTCCCACAGGAACTGCACAGGCCTTGAAATCTGTGCGGTCCCTGTGGGAACTGGCTTGCTGGCGATGAGGCCGGAACAGGCCACTACTTACTCGATCTTCAGTTCTTTCTTCACCAGTTCCAGCAGCTTGCCCAGGTCCACCGGCTTGAGCAGGAAATCCACCACCCCCAGGTGCATCACGTCCACCGCCTCTTTCACATCGGTGTCGCCCGACACCACGATGATCGACAACGCTGCGCGCTCCGACTCGCGAATCTGCCGGATCAGGTCCAGACCGTCCTCTGGCTGCATGCGCAAATCGGTGATCATCAAAGCAATCCGTTGCTGGTAATGCAGGTACAACCTGGCTTCTTCTGCCCCGTCCGCCCCCACCGCATCAATGCCCCTGCTTTTCAGGTAAAGGATCAGTGCCTCGCGGTTCACCGCGTTGTCATCCACCACAAGCACCAATGGCTTGGGTGCGGCAGGCGCACTTACTATGGCCAAGGCCTCGCGCTCGGCGTCACTCAGGATGTCGGTGTGCTCAGGCATGCTTGTCTCGTCAAAATCATTCCGCTTCAGCCTTAGGACCACATTACTTGCGTAACCCGTTTCGCCTTTCGTCGGGTCTTTGACAGGCGCGTTCATAGACTTACGTCCAATGGGCACCACCCCGCCGCAAGCCGACCATGGAGGCAGAGAACAACAAGGCCGGCACCTATATATAGATATATATAGTTCGGCGTAGCGATACGGTCAGTTTCATGAGCAAAAAGGACGCCTACAGCCAGGCGGGCAGGACAGCAGTGCTGCAGAACATCCAGGGCACCTTGCAGTTCCTGCAGCGCTTCCCTCCGTTCAACCAGATGGAGCACAGCCACCTGGCCTACCTGGTCGAGCAATGCCAGCTGCGCTTTTATGCCTGCGGCGAAAGCATCGTCAAACCTGCCGACGGCCCGGTCGAGCACTTCTACATCGTCAAACAGGGCCGCGTGGTTGGCGAGCGCCAGCACCTGGTCAAGCCTGGCGTGGAAACCACCTTCGAAATCACCAGTGGCGAGTGCTTCCCGCTGGCCGCCCTGCTGGGCGAGCGAGCCACCCGCACCGAGCACCTGGCCGGTGAAGATACCTTCTGCCTGCAGTTGAACAAGGCCGCGTTCATCCGCGTGTTCTCGATGTCTGAAGTGTTTCGGGATTTTGCCCTGCGCGGGGTCAGCAGCCTGCTTGACCAGGTCAACCAGCAGGTACGACAGCGCGCTGTGGAAACCCTCGGCACCCAGTACTCGCTGAACACGCCCTTGGGTGAGCTGGCCATGCGTCACCCGGTGGTGTGCACGGCACAAACCCCGCTGCGCGAAGCCGTGCGGCTGATGCACGAGCAGCAGGTCGGCAGCATCGTGGTGGTCGACGCGCAGCGCTACCCCACCGGCATCTTCACCCTGCGCGACCTGCGCCAGGTGGTGGCCTCGGCGGATGCCGACCTGGGCGCCCCCATCGAGCGGCACATGACGGTCAAACCCTTCTACCTCAGCCCTCAGGCCAGCGCTTTCGACGCGGCCATGGCCATGACCGAGCGGCATATCGCCCACGTGTGCCTGGTGGAAAACCGGCGCCTGTGCGGGGTGGTTTCCGAGCGCGACCTGTTCTCGCTGCAACGGGTCGACCTGGTGCACCTGGCGCGCACCATCCGCCATGCGCCCCGGCTGGACACCCTGGTCTCGCTGCGCGGGGAAATCAGCCAGCTTGTGGAGCGCATGCTGGCCCATGGCGCATCGTCCACGCAGATCACCCAGATCATCACCCTGCTCAACGACCACACCGTGTGCCGGGTGATCGAGCTGGCGCTGGCCGAGCGTGGCGACCCAGGCGTGCCGTTCAGCTGGTTGTGCTTTGGCAGCGAAGGGCGCCGCGAACAGACCCTGCACACCGACCAGGACAATGGCATCCTCTTCGAAGCTGCCGACAGCGCTGAGGCCGATGCCGTTCGTGCCCGCCTGCTGCCGCTCGCGCAATACATCAACCAGTGCCTGGCCCAGTGCGGCTTTACCCTGTGCAAGGGCAACGTCATGGCCGGCAACCCTGACTTGTGCCTGTCGCGCAGCGAGTGGGC
Organism: Pseudomonas sp. BP01; assembly: GCF_022760795.1. Lineage (NCBI taxonomy): Bacteria > Pseudomonadati > Pseudomonadota > Gammaproteobacteria > Pseudomonadales > Pseudomonadaceae > Pseudomonas > Pseudomonas sp. BP01. The sequence goes on along the minus strand of NZ_JAFBKA010000019.1, from coordinate 36,512 downwards.
ACGGCGCTTTGCCGGCTTTGTTCGCGAAGCCAGCCCGGAAAACCTGCTGGGGTCGAGCATCTACTTCGACCTGCGCGTGGTGTGGGGCGATGAGCAAGGTTGCGAACAATTGCGCCAAGGCCTGCTGGAGCAGGTGGCCGACAACCGCATCTTCCAGCGCATGCTGGCTGACAATGCCCTGCGCCAGCGCCCGCCGGTGGGGCGCCTGCGCGAGTTCGTGCTGACCCGCCAGGGCAACGACAAGGCCGCCACCCTCGACCTCAAGGTCCAGGGCCTGACGCCCTTCGTCGACGGTGCCAGGCTACTGGCGTTGGCCAATGGGGTCGGCGCCTGCAATACCCTGGAGCGGCTGCGCCAGCTGGTAGCCAAGGGTGTGATCGAGCCACTGGATGGCGCGGCCTATGAAGAGGCCTACCACTTCATCCAGCAAACCCGGATGCAGCAGCACCAGCGCCAGGCCCGCGACAACCTGCCCTACTCCAACCGGCTCGACCCGGACAGCCTCAACCACCTGGACCGGCGCATCCTGCGCGAGTCCCTGCGCCAGGCCCAGCGCCTGCAAAGCAGCCTGGCCCTGCGGTACCAGCTATGAGCCTGTTCGCCTGGCTGCGCCCCAGCGCGCCCGAACTGGACCACGCCACACGCCAGCGCCTGGCACGGTCGCCCAAGCCCGCGCCGCTGGGTGTATGTACCCTGCGCGAACAGCGTTGGGTGGTACTGGACCTGGAGACCAGCGGGCTCAACCCCAACCGTGACCAGGTATTGTCGATCGGGGCAGTGGCTATCGAGGACGGTGCCATCGACTTTGCCCAGCAGTTCGAGCGTACGCTGCACCGGCCTTTGCAGAAGACCAACGCCAGCGTGCTGATCCATGGCCTGGGCCCCAGCGCCCTGGCCGCCGGTTGCGACCCGGCCGAGGCCTTGCTCGATTTGCTCGATTTCATTGGTAGCAGCCCGGTGCTGGCGTTTCATGCGCCCTTCGACCAGCGCATGCTGGCCCGTGCGCTGAAGGAGAGCCTTGGGCATCGCTTGCAGTCACTGTTCCTCGACGTTGCCGAACTGGCGCCGATGCTCAACCCCGACACGGTGCTGCGCGAAGCCGGGCTGGATGACTGGGTGGCGCGGTTTGGTTTGCAGGTGGAGGAGCGTCATCATGCCAGTGCCGATGCCCAGGTGACCGCAGAGCTGGCGCTGATCCTGTTCAGCCAAGCCCGGCGCCAGCAGCTGGACAGCCCGTTGCAGCTTGAGCAGCGGTTGCGCGGGTGGCGGCGGCGCCAAGCCCACAGCCATGGGTTATAGGGCTTTTCCATGATGGCAATCCGATAAGCGTCCATTGCACCCACCCCCTCCCCTCTGCAACAATCGCGAATAGTTATCGTTAGTTAATGCATTCGTTCCGGGGGGACGCTGCTTGTCTTCTGCACACAGCCCACACGCCGATCTGGTCGGTGCGCTATACCGCGACCACCGCGGCTGGTTGCTCGCCTGGCTGCAGCGCAGCATGGCCTGCCGCCAACGTGCCGAAGACCTCAGCCAGGACACCTTCGTGCGCCTGCTCGGCCGTGAGCAGCTGGACACGCCCCGCGAACCTCGTGCGTTTCTGGCCGCCGTGGCCAAGGGGCTGATGTTCGACCACTTCCGCCGCGCCGCGCTGGAACAGGCCTACCTGGCCGAGCTGGCCCTGATCCCGGAAGCCGAACACCCTTCACCAGAAGTGCAGCACCTTATTCTCGAAGACCTCAAAGCCATCGACCGCCTGCTCGGCAAGCTCTCGAGCAAAGCCCGCGCAGCGTTCCTGCACAACCGCCTGGACGGCATGGGCCATGCCGAAATCGCCGAGCGCCTGGGCGTTTCGGTATCGCGGGTGCGCCAGTACATCGCCCAGGGCATGCGCCAGTGCTATGTGGCCCTGTACGGGGAACCGACGTGAGCAATGCACCGGTTTCGTCCCAGGTACTGGAAGACGCCATCGCCTGGAAACTCAGCCTGGGCGACGCCAGCGGCACGCCCGATGAACGCAGCGAATTCATGCGCTGGCATGCCGCCAGCGAAGAACACGCGCGTGCCTGGCGCCAGCTCGGCTCCATGGACCAGCGCGTCAGTGCGGCAGCCGGCCCGGCACGCCAGGCCTTGCTGCAATCACGCGCCGGCCTGCGTCGACGCATCGGCAAAGTGGGCGGCGGGCTGGCCGGCATGTTCCTGCTCGGCTCGCTGCTGGCCTGGGTCGGCGCACCGTCGCTGGCCCCAAGCTACTGGCTGGCCGACCAGCGTACCGCTACCGGCGAGCTGCGTACCCTGCGCCTGGAAGACGGCACACTGCTGAGCCTGAACACGCACACCGCCGTAGACATCGACTACGCGGGCGAGCAGCGGGTAATCGTGCTGCACCAGGGCGAAATCTCGGTCGAAACAGGCCACCAGGACCCGCGCCCGCTGCTGGTACGCACCGACGACGGTCGCCTGCGCCCCCTTGGCACGCGCTTCCTGGTGCGCCGCGAAGCCGGCGGTACGCGCCTGGAAGTGCTGCAAGCCTCGGTTGCTGCCATGCCGCACAACAGTGGCGACGAGCAAGTGCTGCGCGAAGGCCAGCAGGTGCTGATGAATGCCAACGGCCTCGGCAAGATGGGCACCGTGCCTGCCGGTGCCGATGCCTGGACCCGCGGCATGCTGGTGGTGGACAACGTGCGCCTGGGCGACCTGCTGGCCGCACTTGGCAAATACCGCAGCGGCTACCTCGGGGTAGACGAGCAAGTCGCCGACCTGCGAGTGACCGGCAGCTTCCCGCTGACCGACACCAATCTGGCGCTGGAGTCGTTGGTACCGGCCTTGCCGGTGAAGATCGAGCGGCATACCCAGTGGTGGGTCAACGTCGTTCCCCAGTAGACCTGTAACGGCCTCTTCGCGGGTGAACCCGCTCCCACAGGTGTTTCACAGTGCCTGACCCCGTGGGGTCCCTGTGGGAGCGGGTTCACCCGCGAAGAGGCCAGTGCAGGCAAATACACATTTCAAATAATTCTCAATATTTTTCAGATTCACCCTGTCACTTTTCAATTCTCGCTCGGCAAGGAAGCAGCAAGCACTTACCCGTCGAGGAACCGCCGCATGTCCCGTGCCGTTGATCGTATCCTGCGCCCCAGTTTGATGGCCCTGGCCATCGGCCTGGCTGCCCCGCTGGCAAGCCCCCCCTTGTTCGCCGCCGAGCAATCCACTGCCCGCGCCTACAACCTGCCCAGCGCGCCGCTAGCCACCACCCTCAACCAGATCGCCAGCCAGGCCGGCATTGCCCTGGCCATCGACCCGGCACTGGTCAGCGGCCGCACCTCGGCCCCGGTAAGCGGCCAGTACGACGGCCTTGGCGCTCTGCAAGCAGCCCTGCGCGGTACCGGCCTGCAGTTGCAACAGAGCAGCGTCGGTAGCTACAGCCTGGTGGCCGTGCCGGATGGCGCGCTGGCGCTACCGGAAACCACCGTGGACGCCGCCAGCGTTTCTGAAGGTGCCTGGGGCCCGGTAGAGGGTTACCTGGCCAAGCGCACCGCCGCTGGCACCAAGACCGACACCGCGCTGGTGGAGGCCCCCCGTTCCATCTCCATCGCCACCCGCGAGCAGATGAAAGACCGCGGCGTGCACAGCCTGGATGACGCCGTGCGCTACATGCCGGGTATCGTGTCGGCCAGTTTCGGTAGCGACACGCGGTATGACTGGATGCGCGTGCGCGGCTTCGAGCCCACCCAGTTCCTCGATGGCCTGCCGCTGCCACGCGGCGTGTACGCCAACCCCAAAGCCGAAACCTGGAACCTCGACCGCCTCGCCCTGCTGCGTGGTCCGGCCTCCTCGATTTATGGCCAAACCCCGCCCGGCGGCCTGCTGGACATGGTCAGCCGCCGGCCGCAGGCCGAAAGCGCCCATGAGATCGAGCTGCAATATGGCAGCGACAACCATCGCCAGATCAACTTTGCCAGCACTGGCAAAATCGACGATGAAGGCCGCTTTCTGTACGGCGTCAGTGGTGTGATCCGCGACAGCGGCACGCAGATCGACCACATCGACAACAAGCGCTACAACATCGCGCCAAGCCTGACCTGGAACATCGACGAAGACACTACGTTGACCTTGCTGACCCAGTTCACCCGTGACGATACCGGCGCCACCAGCCAGTTCCGGCCGATCCAGGGCACCAAGATCGACATGCCGTTCGGCAAGATCTCGCACCACAAGAACCTGGGTGACCCGGACTACGAGTTCTACGACCGCACTTACTACGCGCTGGGCTACGCCTTCGAACACCGCATCAACGACGTGTGGCAGTTCCGTCAGAACCTTCGCTACACCAAGTCGGACCTGTCGTTCCAGACCATCACCCCTGGCAGTTACTACGCGCCGGGTGGCCCGGTGCAAGACGATGGCACGGTCAGCCGCATGTCCACCAACACCGATGAAGACATCAGCCAGTTTGCGGTGGACAACAACTTCCAGGCCGACTTCGCCACCGGGGACATTACCCACACCCTGCTGATCGGCCTGGACCACCAGCGCGTCAATACCAACTACCTGTCGATCTTCGGCTTCAACGTGCCGGACAGCAACGTCAACAACCCCGTCTACGGGCTGCCGATCACCCGCCCGGATCGCTCGACCGCGTTTTATGACTACAACCAGAAAACCCGTCAGACCGGCCTGTATGTGCAGGACCAGATGGCGCTTGGCAACTGGCGCCTGACCCTGGGTGGTCGTGAAGACTGGGTGCATACCGGCACCAAGTTCTTCAACCAGGACGACGCCACCAGTACCCAGCGGGACAAGAAATTCAGCGGTAACGCAGCCATCAGCTATGTGTTCGACTCGGGCTTCGTGCCGTACCTGTCGTATGCCGAGTCGTTCCAGCCGTCCAGCAATGCCAGTGTGTCGGCAACGAACCCGCTCAAACCCACCGAAGGCAAGCAGTGGGAGCTGGGCGTGAAGTACCAGCCGCCAGGCTCCAACACCCTGCTGTCGGCGGCCGTGTATGACCTGACCCAGAAAAACGTCGCGGTCACCGACACCGTCGGTGGTGTGACCATCACCAGCCAGACCGGCGAAGTGAAAGTCCGTGGCCTTGAGCTGGAAGCGGTTTCCGATGTTACCGAAAACCTGAAGGTGATTGCCGCCTACACCCTGGCCAAGTCCGAGGTGCAGGACGGCGATTTCAAAGGCAACCGCCTGCAGCTGATGCCTAACCAGCAGGCGTCCGTCTGGGGCGACTACACCTGGCACTCGGGCGTGCTCGACGGCTTCGGCATCGGCCTGGGCGCGCGTTATACCGGCAATACCTACGGTGACCAGGCCAATACCTACCTGGGCAAGGCCAAGGCCTACACCGTGTTCGATGCGTCGGTGCATTACGACCTGGGTCGCCTGAACAGCAGCCTGAAGGGCGCGTCGGTGGCGGTCAATGCCACCAACCTGCTGAACAAGGATTACCTCTCTACCTGTGACTCGTACTACTGCTACTACGGCGATGAGCGCAGTGTTGTCGCCAGCGCCACTTACAAGTTCTGAGTGAGCGGGGGCCGCTTTGCGGCCCCCCGCTCCAACAGACAAAAATCGGTACCGTGATGAAAAGCCCAACCATCCGCCGCTGGTCCGTGATCCATACCTGGAGCAGCCTGGTCTGTACCCTGTTCCTGTTGCTGCTGGCACTCACCGGCCTGCCGCTGATCTTCCACCACGAACTCGAACAGCTGCTCGGCGAAGCCCCAGAACTGCGCGTCATGCCGGCAGGCACCCCGCACCTCGACCTGCAGCAGCTTGTAGTGAAAGCCGAACAGCACCGCCCCGGCGAGGTGATGCAGTACTTCGGCTACGACGAAGACGAACCCAACGGCGTGGTCGCCATAACCGCAGCCACGGCCGACACCGACCCCAACCTGTCGCACACCTTCATGCTCGACGCCCGCACCGGCGAAGCGGTGGCCATGCCGGCTGCCAATGGCGGTTTCATGATGGTCATGCTGCGCCTGCACGTGGACATGTTCGCCGGCTTGCCCGGCAAGCTGCTGCTGGCCTTCATGGGCATACTGTTCATTGTCGCGATCGTCTCCGGCACCGTGCTCTATGCGCCGTTCATGCGCCGCCTGGCGTTCGGCACCGTGCGCCACGAAAAGTCCCGCCGCCTGCGCTGGCTCGACCTGCACAACCTGCTCGGCGTGGTCACCCTGGCGTGGGCGTTGACGGTGGGCGTGACCGGTGTGATCAGCGCCCTGTCCGACCTGGTCATCGCCGCCTGGCGCAACGACAGCCTGGCCACCATGATCGCGCCTTACCGCGATGCCCCGCCGCTCACCGAGCGCGCGCCAGCCACCCGCCTGCTGGAGATTGCCGAACAGGCCGCCCCCGGCATGCGCCCGGACTTCATCGCCTTCCCCGGCACGCGCTTTTCCAGCGAACACCACTTCGCGGTGTTCATGAACGGCTCCACCCATCTCACTTCGCACCTGTTCACGCCGGTGCTGATCGACGCCCGCACCCTTGAAGTGACTGCGGTAGGCGACCGCCCTTGGTACATGGACGCGCTGGGCCTGTCGCAGCCGCTGCATTTTGGCGACTACGGCGGCCGGCCGATGCAGATCCTCTGGGCCGTACTGGACGTGCTGACCATCATCGTGCTCGGTAGCGGTCTGTACCTGTGGTGGGGCAAGCAGCGCAAACCCAGGGAGGCGCGTGCATGAGCCACAAATCTCGATCCACTGCGCGCCTCTTCGCCTGGCCAGCACTGATTGCCCTGCTGGGCTTCCTGGGGCTGTTCGCCGCCCTGCTGGGCGACGGAGGTTGGGATGTGCTGGCCTGGGCCGGTTTGGGCCTTCCGGCCCTGCTGAGCCTGCGCGGGCTGTTCTGGCGTCGGCGGCGCTAGCCGGCTACCACCCCGCAGCCGCGGATATTGCCAAGCATGGGGCTTTCCTCAATCAAGGATCAGCCCCATGCGCCCCCTCGAACGCCTGGAACAGATCGACCGACAGATCGGTGACCTGCTCGACAGCCTCCCCACCGTCGACCCCAAACAGCCCATCAGCCCCGCCACGCGCACCTGGCTGCACGGCGAGCTGGCCAGTTTCTGGGCCACGGCCGATGAGCAAGGCAACACGCGCAGACAGCAGTTGCTCACACTGCGCAAGGCACTGATGCTGACCGAGATCGAATTGCGCGTCGCCGACCAGACCTTGGGCAACGGGCAGGCCGAACTGTTGCGCACTTGCCTGGAGAAGCCACTGCCCTCACAACGCCGGCACCTGCCTCTGGCCGAACGGTCACAGGTCTACCGCGTCCTGCTGGAAAACCGGCGGCCAAACTGGCGCAGCTACCTGCCAGGCACTCTGGTCATCGTTGCCAGTACCGTCGAGGGCCAAATGCTCACGGCTGAAGACTCCGCAGGAAGTGCCTTGCTGTGCAGCCTGTCCCAAGGTATCGAGGCCTTCGAGTCCCTTGCCGCACTGCACAAAGAGCTTTGCGAACGCCTGGAGGATCCACTGCAGAGCAAGCCACTGCTGCACCTGTATCTTGATGAACAGGCAGACCGCGCTCGCCGGTCACAACGCCTGCGCTATGACTGGTACGCCGACAGCCTGCTGGAAGCCCAGGTCGACTGCGTGATCGAGGCCCAGCGCCAGCGCTTGACTGAACCCGGTTTGTGGGGCAGTCACACAGCCGACCAGCACACCCGCTTGAGTAGGGCCATGGCGCTTCGGCACGAAGTCGGTGCCAAACCCAGCGTGCAGACACGCTACTCGCAACTGCTGGAAAAGAACCTGCCAAACTGGCTGCGCAACACCTCCGCGCAAGGCTTGAGCCATATCATGCAGGCTGTGCAGGAGCTGGTGGCAACCGCCGAGCGGGCGGCAGCCCCCGGAGTGCTGAGCCTCAATGATTTCAAGCAGCGCAACAGCCTGCTGTCCTGGGCCAATGCACGCCTGCGCGAGCGCCTGAGCCATGACCTGAGCTACGACACGGACCCTGGCGAAATTCAGGTCATTGTCGTCCGCGCCCGCCGCACCGGCGCTGTCATGCATCCCTTCGCCACCTCCTCCTATGTGGCCTATGCCGGCATGCAACGCGTGGGCAATGAGATGGTGGAGATGGTCGAGGAAAGCAACACGCTCGAGCAACTGGCGCTGAAGAACCTGCCATGGTTCGACACCGACTACTGGCTTACCGCGCGCATCGTCCACGCCCGGGGGGGTGCGTTGCCCGCCGCGCTCACGCCGCACTATGTGAAGAACATGATCCGGGAACTGAACGTGGGTGACAGTTATGCCAAGTACCTGCACACCCAGCTCATCAGCTCCAGGGCGGGCAAGTGGCGCCAGGCCGCACACAGCCGGGTAAACCTGGCGCGCATGCGCGCAGAAGCGGTCAAAGCGCGCTATGCCGGGCATTTCGGCGATGACCCTTTCGAGCATGGTTACAGCTGGGTATGCGCAGTGCTGGACCAACCGCACAATGCCTTGCGTGCCCCGGTAGCGGGCTACCCGGTCACGGTTCGGCAGTTCAACATCATGGGCCATACCTTGCAGGGCGTGCTGCTGCTCAATAGCGCGACCTACAAGTCCCAGGCATGCGTTTTGTATACGCCGGATGCCCCGGACCGCAGGGCCTGGCGCCGCTTTCGCACACCGCGTGAACTGCTTCGGACCTTGCGCCTGCAGCCCGGGCTGAAAGCGTACGTGGCACAGCGCCTGCCATTGCTTCCTGCCGACAAGGTGCAGCGCCTTCTGGACAAAGGGCGCCTGGGCACGCATGTGAAAACCCCGGCGGTGAACGATGACCTGTTCTTCGTCTATTACCTGGCCGAAGTCAAAGCGCTGATCGCCCAGGCCGATGCCGACAGCATGACGACCCAGGAAGTGAATGCGCAGTCGGTCATCGCACTGAGCTGGCGCCTGGTGGACTTCATCAGCCTGCTGCTGCCCAGTCGCGCCCTGCTGGCGTTGTCGATCGGGCGCATGGCCATCGACATCTGGGACGGCGCGCAGGCTTTCAAGCAGGAGGATGCCGAAGGGGTGATGCGACACGCCTACAACGCACTCAGCCACCTCAATGATGCAGCAATCAGTTATGTAGGCTCCGGCCTGCTGCGACGCTCGTTGCGTGGCATGCCCAAACAACCGCCCTTGCCATTGCCCGCGCGCTTGCAGGCACAACCGGACAGCAGCAACCTGCGCTATCGCATAGACGGGATCTACGGTGAAGGGGTGTACGAACAGCGCTCGGCTTTTGGCGGGCTGTCGCTGTATTTCGTCAAGGATAACCACAACCGTTACTACAAAGTGAGCTTCGACGGCTACCGCTGGCGGGCCATCGACCCTGACCAGCCGGATGCCTACTTGCACCAGCCGCTCAAGCGCCAAGCCGACGGGCAATGGGTAATCGACTCTCCGTTGCACTGGTACGACGGGCTACCCGACCTGACCCAGTTGCTGCAGGCCTGTTACATGCAAGCGGCACTGGCGGGCACACCCCTGAACATCGAACAGGGGTTGTACCTGGCTGACGATCAGCTGTACCTGGCGCTCGAGGGCGGGCAGTTACCTTTACGCAGCCACCTGCTGCCGGACCGGTACCATTTGCAGATTGCTGTCGCTATCAATGCTGGCGTGGTGCCGTGGGCGGTGCTGCGCCACGAGAACGGCCAGTGGCTGATACGCGTTCGCCAAGCGGGGCGCAGCAGCGACTGGCTGGCATTGCCCGATCAGCCACTGCCAGCCCGCTGAATGGCCGAACCGCAGGCCTCACTCACCCAGCTTCGGCAATAAACGGTCCAGCCGCTGGTGCAAGGCACTGCCACTGGGCCAGTTGCGCAACAGCCGTGCCCGGTCACGGGCATAGGCCGGGGCGAAGCTGAGCTGGGTGGCGTGCTGGCACATGGCGTCGAGGTCGATCAGCGACCACCGGCCATTGTCCCAGAACAAGTTGTGGCCCTTGAAGTCGCCATGGCTGATGCGTTCGCGAATCAGCTGTTGCATCACCTGCACCAGGGCATCCACCTGCTCCTCGGGCGCATCGCCGTTTTCAACGTAGGGAGCAAAGCATGCCGTCAGGTCCGGGCCATCGACATACTCGGTGACCAGGTAGGCACGGCTGCGCAGCCCCATGACCCGTTGCTCCAGCACCGCCAACGGCTTGGGGGTGGCGATGTCAAGGAACTCCAGGCGGTGGCCTTCGATCCACGAATGCCAGGCCCGGCTAGGGCGCCAGAAGCGCTTGAACCAGTGCGCGGTGTTCTTGATGTTGTAGCGCTTGAGCACCAGCTTGCGACCGTTCACCTCGATACGCGCCACGCTGGCGGCGCCACCGGTCTTGTACAGATGGCCCTTGTCGATAAGCGCATCGGCCTGCTCCAGCACAGGCTGCATGGCCTGCACCTCACTGCGGCGGATTGCCTGCAAGCCCGAGAGGCTGCGCTGGACGCTGAACAGGCTGCACTCGCGGCCCGCTTTGTCCAGGTAGTCCTTCTGGCGCCAGTTGCGCACCTTGTCCACCTGCTTTTGCAGGGCTTCCAGTGGCAACGCATGCTCGGCGTTGGCCAGCAGGTAGTGCACCAACAGCTCTTCGATAAACGGTTCCAGGCGCTTGGGCAGCTGGGCAAAGAAGACGCCGAGATTTTCCAGTACCCGTGGGCGTGACAGCTGCTGGCCCGGCGTTTCAGCCTTGATGCCGGCCCCATCGATCAGGTAAAGCTTGCCGCCCTGGCGCAGCAGGTTGTCCAGGTGCAGGTCTTCTTGCCACAGGCCCTGGGCGTGCATGTGCGCGACAGCAGTCAGCGCTTCGCCCAACACCAGGTGCTGTTCGTCAGCCAACACCGGCAGGTTTTCCACCGCCGCCCAGGCATCGGCCAGGCTTTGGGCACCGTCAAGGAACTCGAACAGCAGCCAGCCTCCCTCGCCTTCCTTGAGGCCATCGGCCAACAGTTTTGGCGTGGTCAGGCCTTGCTCGGCCAGCAGCTTCACACCCTGCAGTTCGCGCTGGAAATGCCGGGCGGCGCTACCGCCCACCAGCAGCTTGGCCAGCACCGGGGTACCGCGCCACACACCCGCGCCAACATACCGCTGGCCTGGAAGCACGCGCAGCAGGCTGAGCAGTTGCAGGTCAGCGCTGCCGGCGGCATCCGCCAAGCTGATGCTCAGGGGCAACGACGGGCTGCGCCCGGCATCCTTCAGTTCAGACAAACGCATCAGCGGGCCTCTTTCTCACGACGCCGTTGCGTCAGGCGTTGCAGCCAGTCATCGACCAGCGTGCTGTCAGCCGGCTGCCCCAGGTAGGTCGCCAGCACCGTGCGCACATCGGCCTCGCTCCAGGCCCGGGCGCGGCGCAGCAGCGGCTCCAGGTCCTTGAGGCGGTCGCGCATGCCGAAAAATAATGGCCGGGTCTTTTCCAGGTCGATCAGTTGCGCGTCCCAGCCTTCACGGCGCTGGCGCAAGAAAATGTGCTTGGGGTAGAAGCAGCCATGCACCTGGCCGGCGTTGTGCAGGGTGCGCGCCAGTTGGCCGCACGCCTGCAGGATACCTTTGCGTTCGGCATCGCCCAGTTGTGGCCACTGCGCCAGCAGGCTGTCGAGGTCGGCCCACTCGTCCAGCGCGCGGGTCATCAGGATGGCCCGGTGCTTGCCGCCCTGCTTGCGCTCGCCATAGAACACCGCCTGCAAGGCAGGGATGTGCAGCTTCTGGTAGCGGCTGATGTTGCGAAATTCGCGGGCGAAAGTGGGCTCGCCAAACGGCCGGTGCAAGGTGCGGGTCAGGTAGTCGCTCTGGCGCTTGAGGTAGTAGCCCTTGCCTTCGAGCTCCAGGCGGAACACGCTGCTCCAGCCGCCACGGCCGGTGTTGGGTTCGTCCACGGCGTCCAGTTGCAGCGCCCACAGCGCCTCGAAGTCGTCCAGGCCATGGCGCTTGAGCAGCGCGAGGTCCGCGCTGGCCAGGTAATCGGTCATTCCCTTCCCTCGAAAAAGCCCAGCACCTGACGAATGCGTTTCTTGTCACGCACATTCAGCCGGTCGCGGCCACGGTACTGCAGATAGAAACGCAGGCGCTGGGTGGCCGACAGGTGGTATTTGGCCACTTTGTCCAGGCAGGCCAGGTCTTTGATCATCCGGTGCCGCCACATGAAGCCGCGCCAGAAGTCGCCGGTGGGGCAGTCGATGAAGAATAACGTGCCCTGGTCGTCGACCAGCAGGTTGCGCCACTTCAGGTCATTGTGAGCAAAGCGGTGCTCGTGCATCACCCGGGTATGGCGCGCCAGCTGACGGCTGACATGGTCAACCCAGGCCCGGTCCGCCAGGCGTGCATCGTTGCGTTCGGCCAGCGCAGACAGGTCTTCGGTGTTCGGCAGCTCGCGCGTGATCATAGCCCCGCGACCAAAGGCCAGGCCATTGCGCTCCAGGCCCCAGGCCACCACTTCGGCGGTAGGGATACCCCACTTGGCGAACTGCTTGAGGTTCTGCCATTCGGCCTTGATACGCGGCCGGCCCAGGTAGCGGCGCATGTGCTTGCCAGCCCCGGTGTAGCGCTTGACGTAGTAATTGACCCCGTCACGCTCGATGCGCACCACTTCGCTGAGCGGGTCGCGGGTCAGGCGTTCGCCTTGCAGGGCAAATACCGCATCGAGGCTGCCGAAGTCCACCGCCAGGTGTTCATAGCCTGGCGCCAGTGTCCAACCCGCCATCAGAGTGCATCCCCGTAGCGTTGCTTGCGATCGTAGAGTTTCTGCGCCTTGCGCTCAAGCCAGGCGAGCAACTGCGCTTCGTCCTTCAGCACTTGGCGCAGCGGGCGCTGGAAGTAACCCCGCAAAAAGCGCAGTTTGTCGCGCTGGGTAAGGCCGATGTCCAGCGCCGAGAAGTACAGCGCGGCCAGGTCCTTGTCGCGCCAGCGGCGGCTGATGGTCGCGCGGGTCTGGGCGCGGTGCAGGTCGATGACCGACAGCTTGAAGTCATCCGCCGTCACCGGGCGGTCGGTGTGCAGCAAGAAGTGGCAGATGTAGCAGTCGCGATGGTTGACCCCGGCGCGGTGCATGCCGCCGGTCATCTTCGCCACTTCGGTGATCAACGCACGCTTCAGGCGCGGCTCAGGCGGTTGCTTGACCCAGTCGATACTGAAGTCTTCCAGGCTGATGGTCGGCGCCAGCTCTTCGGTGATGATGAAAGAGTGCTGCGTGGCCGGGTTGCTGCCACGCTCGCCATAGGCGACTGCGGTCATGGTCGGCACACCCACCTCGTGCAGGCGCTGGATAGCCCGCCATTCCTGGCCGGCACCCAGCACCGGCAGCTTGGCGGTGAGCAGGTTCTTGAAGATCTCGCCCCAACCGATGCCGCGGTGAATCTTGACGAAAAAGCCCTCGCCAGCCACTACGGTACGCAGCGTGCGGCGCCCCTCCAGCTCGCGATAAACCTCGCCTTGCAGCGCTTCTACGGCATCGAAGGCATCACGCCCGGCCCACAGGCGCTTGAACGGTTCGGCCAGTATCAGCTTCATGCGGTTTTCTGCCCCAGGATCACGTCGGCAGCATGCTGCGGCATGCTGTACAGATCGGCGGTTTCAGCAAACGCCAGGCCGTTGCGCGACCAGCTGGCGCGGGCCTGCGGGTCTTCGAGCATGCGTTGCAGGTAGCCGTTGAGCTGGTCCTGTTCGAACGGTTCGTCCAGCACCAGGCCACAATCGGCCTCGGCAATGTAATGGGCGTAGCCGCACACCTTGGACACCAGCACCGGCAGGCCAGCCACCAGCGCTTCAAGCAGCACCGTGCCGGTGTTCTCGTTGTACGCCGGGTGAATCAGCAGGTCGGCACCCAGCAGGAAGCGCGGGATGTCGCTGCGGCCCTTGAGGAACTGCACCTGGTCACCCAGGCCCAGGGTGGCGCTTTGCAGCTGGAACACCTTGGGGTCGTCCTGGCCAATCACCATCAGCTTCGTGCGTTTGCGCAGGGCCGAGGGCAGCGCGGCCAGCGCTTTGAGGCTGCGGTCCACACCCTTGGTCTTGAAGCCAGAGCCAATCTGTACCAGCAACAGGTCGTCATCGCCCAGGTTGAATTCCTTGCGGAACCCGGCGCGGATCTCAGCGGCATTGGCCGGCGCGCGGCGGTCCTGGGAAATGCCCGGCGGCAGCAGGTGGAAGCGCTCCACCGGGGTGCCGTAATGCTTGATGAACAGCGGCTGCTGCACCTCGGAAATCATCAGCACTTCGGTGTGGGCGTCCTTGCCGAACACCGCACGCTCGTACTCGGCAAAATGCCGGTAGCGGCCCCAGCGGCGGTACAGGCCGCCACGCAGGGTCTGCGCCTTGTCTTCGAAGCAGCCGTCGGCGGCGTAGTACACGTCCAGCCCCGGCATCTTGTTGAAGCCGATCAGGCGGTCGACCGGGCGCTTGGCCAGGTCGGCGGCCATCCAGGCACTGAGCTTCTCGTTGCGACGGTGGTTGAAAATGGCCTTCACCGGCGCCACCAGCACTTCGAAGCCAGGCGGAATGTCACCCTCCCAGATCAGCGTGTACACACGGATCTGGTGGCCCCGCTTCTGGCATTCCAGGGCAATGCGCATGAAATCGCGCTGCAGCCCGCCGAAGGGGAAATATTTGTAAAGCACGAAAGCCAGTTGCATCAACGGACATCCTCAGCCAGCAGCAACGCGCTCAAGCGGCCCGCCACATGCTCGGGATTCAGGCGAGTGAAACACAGCGGCCACTCGCGTTTCAGATCGAACCGGCGCAGGTCGTCTGCGCTCGGTTTATAGGTGCACTTCTTCTGCAGGCAGGGAGCGCAAGGCCAGTCACTGGCCTGGTGAATCTGGGTCCGTCCGTAGGCACCGGTCAGGCCCGGGTTGGTCGGGCCGAACAGCGAAATGGTCGGCACATCGAGTGCCGCTGCCAGGTGGCCAAGGCCGGTATCGACCGCCACACAAGCTTTTGCCGCCGCCAATACACGGGCAACGCCGGCAAGGTTCAATTTGGGGAGCACCTGGCAGTTGTTCAAGCCCTGGGCAATGCGCTCGGCCCGCGCCTTCTCGGCCGGGTTGCCCCAGGGCAGGCGCACTTCCAGCTTGCGCCGGCCCATGCGCTCGGCCAGCTCGCGCCAGTAGGCTTCAGGCCAGTGCTTGGTCGCCCAGGTGGTGCCATGCAAAAACACCACATAAGGCGCGGCGGGCGGCAGTTGCAGGCGCTCCAGGTCCAGCCCGTAATCGCCAATGCCTTCTGGCAAGTCGTAGGCCAGGGCCATGGCGAACAGCTGGCGCACCCGCTCCACCGCGTGCTGGCCGGTGGCAACCGACAGGCGCCGGTCATAGAAGCGGCTGGCCCAGCCTTCGCGGGCCGAGTAACGGTCCAGGCCGGCGACCGGGGCCTTCACGTAGCGGGTCAGCCAAGCCGACTTGACCAGGCCCTGGGCGTCGATCACCAGGTCGTACTTGCGCGCACGCACGCGCTGCTTGAAGGCCTTCCACTCGCCACTTTTCAGGGTTTGCCAAAGGTTCTTGCGCCAGCGGCGGATGGCCACCGGGATAACCTGGTCGACCGCAGGGTGCCAGCTGGGGATTTCGGCGAAGCCTTCCTCCACCACCCAGTCGAAACGGATGCCCGGGATGGCATGGGCGGCGTCGGTAAGCGCCGGCAGGGTGTGGATCACATCACCCAGCGACGAGGTCTTGATGATCAGTACCCGCACTTAGTCGACCTCGGCCACGGTATCGATCAGGTCCGGCCCGCTCAGGCTGTGCAGGGCGGCGATGACTTTGCCCGGTTCCAGCAGGCGCAGGCAGTTGTAGTGGCCGAAGCGGCAGGTACGATCGAAGCATGGGCTGCACTCGATACCGGTGCGCACCACCTCCACCTGGTCGGCCAGCGGGGGGGTGAAGCCGGGCGAGGTGGAGCCGTACACCGCCACCAGCGGGCGGTTCAGCGCTGCGGCCACGTGCATCAGGCCGGAGTCGTTGGACACCACGGCATGGGCACAGGACATCAGGTCGATGGCCTCGGCCAGCGAGGTTTTACCGGCCAGGTTGGACGATTCTTCGCGCAACCCCGGGATCAGCCGGTCACGGATCTGCTCGCCAACCGGGTGATCGTTCTTCGAGCCGAACAGCCACACCTGCCAGCCCTGGCGGATCATCGCATCGGCCACGGCAGCGTAATGCTCGACCGGCCAGCGCTTGGCTTCGCCAAACTCCGCGCCTGGGCACAGCGCCAGCACCGGGCGGTCCAGCTCCAGGCCGAACTTGGCCAGTGCAGCATCGCGGCTTTGCGCTTCGATCTGCAGGCTGGGGCGCGGGTACGGCTGCGGCAGCTCGGCGCCGGGCGCGTAGGCCAAGGCCATGAAGCGCTCGATCATCAGCGGGTAGCGGGCCTTGTCCAGCTTGCGCACATCGTTCAGCAGGCCGAAGCGCAGTTCACCGCGCCAGCCGGTACGCTTGGGGATGCCAGCAAAGAACGGCACCAATGCCGACTTCAGCGAGTTGGGCAGCAAAATGGCCTGGTCGTACTGGCCGACGAGGGATTTGCCAATGCGCCGGCGCGTGGCCAGCTCCAGTGCGCCGTGGCCGAGCGGGAAGCTCAAGGCCTGACGTACTTCGGGCATACGCTCCAGGATCGGCCGGCTCCACTCGGGTGCCAGCACGTCGATCACGCAGTCGGGGTGCTGCTGTTTCAGGCACTGGAACAAGGTCTGCGCCATCACCATGTCGCCGACCCAGCTGGGGCCAATGATCAGTATTCTCATGCTTAGTCCAGAAACGCTCGGGGAGGCTACAGGCTGCGGTACAGCCTGGCCTCCCCTCTTTATATTCAGGCTATGTGGCGGACAGTGTACCACTCAGGCAGATCCATGGCTGATCGCAGCCCCTGTGGGAGCGGGTTCACCCGCGAACACGGGCGAAGCCCGTGCCAGACACCGCGGTGCCTGCTTCGCGGGTAAACCCGCTCCCACAGGGCCTGCGGCGCCTTCAGGTCAACCCCAGTTCACCCCAGATCCGCCGCACTTCGCGGCGTTCATCGGCAAACTGCGTCGCATCGATCACCCCGGCCTCCTTCTGCAAGGCCTGGCGGTGCGAGGCCGAGCGGAACGCCTTGTACACTTCACGCAACAGCACCGCGTCACTGGCCGGCATCAGGCTCGCCTGCTCCAGCTCTTCCAGAATGCGGATGTTATCGGTCCATCGCAGTATGGCCGGATGGTCGTGGGACCAAGCCAAAGCGGCGTATTGCACCATAAATTCGATATCGACGATACCGCCGGCATCCTGCTTGATATCGAAGGGCACACCGGCCTCGAAGGCGTTGGCTGCGGTACCGGCAGCCGTGGCCTTGGTACCGAGGTTGCCGCGCATCTTGGCGCGCATTTCACTCACTTCGGTGCGCAGTTTTTCCAGGTCGCGCGCCTGGCCCAGCACATTGGCGCGCACGCCTTCGAATGCCGCGCCCACCTGCTTGCAACCTACCAGCACGCGGGCCCGCACCAGGGCCTGGTGCTCCCAGGTCCAGGCCTCGTTCTGCTGGTAGCGCTCGAATGCGCCCAGCGAGCTGACCAGCAGGCCGGAAGCACCGGACGGGCGCAGGCGCATGTCCACATCGTACAGCTGGCCCGAGTTGGTCTGGGTGGTCAGCAAGTGAATGATGCGCTGGCCCAGGCGGGTGAAGAACTGCGCACTGTCGATGGGCTTGGTGCCGTCGGTTTCCGCCTGCGGGTCGCCGTCGTGGATGAACACCAGGTCCAGGTCCGAGCCATGGCCCAGTTCCAGGCCGCCGACCTTGCCGTAACCAATGATGATGAACCCTGGGTCGCACAGGCTGCCGTCGCTGCGCTTGGGCTGGCCGTGGCGGGCCACGGTCTGGCGCCAGGCCAGGGCAAGCACCTGGTCGAGGATGGCTTCGGCCAGCCAGGTCAGGTAGTCGCTGACTTTCATCAACGGCAGGTTGCCGCTGATTTCCGAAGCCGCCACGCGCAGGCTGTGCGCCAGCTTGAAGTGGCGCAGCGCTTCCATCTGCTGCTCCAGGTCGTCCTCGGGGATGCGCGTCAGGCGTTCGCGCAACTCGCTGGCCAGCTCTGGGGCCAGGGGCGGGCTGAACAAGCGGCCTTCATTGAGCAGTTCGTCGAGCAACAGCGGGTAGAGCGCAATTTGCTCGGCAATCCACGGGCTGGCGGCGCACAACGTCAGCAGGCGGCGCAAGGCGCCCGGGTTTTCGGTCAGCAGTACCAGATAGGCGGAACGCCGCGCCACGGCCTCGACCAGCGGCAACACGCGTTCAAGCACCAGGTCAGGGTTGTCATGTTCCACCGCCTGGGCCAGCAGCCGTGGGATGAAGGCATCCAGGCGCTCCCGGCCGATACGCTGCATCGAGCGCAGCTGCGGGCTGGAGCGCAACCCGGCCAGGCGCCGCAGGGCTTCGACGGGCTGCTTGAAACCGGCCTCTTCCAGCTGCCGGCCAGCGGCTTCCTCGTCCTGCGCCTGCTCCCACAGCGGCGACCATTCGCCCCCCACCACCAGTTCGCCCTCACCGTCTTCGTCATCCGGGTCGGCGATCACCTGGCGGAAGTGCCAGTCGATACGGCCACGCCAGTACATCAGCTGGTCGTGGAAGCTCTGCCAGTCGGCAAAGCCGAGCATGTAGGCCACCCGCGCCTGGTCAGTCTCGCCTTCGGGCAGCATTTGCGTCTGGCGGTCGGCGATGGCCTGGATGGCGTGCTCGGTATAGCGCAGAAACTCATAGCCCTCGCGCAGCTCGGCCACCACTGCCGGCGGCAGGTAACCCTGGCCCTCGAGGGTGGCCAGCACCTTGAGCAACGGCCGTTGCTGCAGGCTGAGGTCGCGCCCGCCATGGATCAGCTGGAAGGCCTGGGCAATGAACTCCACCTCGCGGATGCCGCCGGCACCCAGCTTGATGTTGTCGGCCATGCCCTTGCGCCGCACTTCCTGCTGGATCAGCTGCTTCATGGTGCGCAGCGCTTCGATTGCGGAAAAGTCCAGGTAACGGCGGTACACGAACGGCCGCAGCATTTCCTGCAACTGCGCGCCGGCCGCCTGGTCGCCAGCCACCACCCGCGCCTTGATCATCGCGTAGCGTTCCCAGTCACGGCCCTGGTCCTGGTAGTACTGCTCCAAGGCATTGAAGCTGAGCACCAGTGCGCCGGCCGAGCCATAGGGGCGCAGGCGCATGTCGACGCGGAACACGAAGCCGTCGACGGTCACCGGGTCCAGCGCCTTGATCAGCCGCTGGCCAAGGCGGGTGAAGAACTCCTGGTTTTCCAGCGAGCGCTTTACCCCTTCGGTTTCACCCCCTTCGGGGAAGCCGAAGATCAGGTCGATGTCTGACGACAGGTTCAGCTCCACCGCCCCCAGCTTGCCCATGCCCAGCACCACCATGTGCTGCGGCTGGCCGCTGCGGTTGCCGATGGGCGTGCCGAACTGCTGGCAATGGCGCGGATACAGCCATTGGTAGGCTTCGTCGATGGCGGCATCGGCAAGGTCCGACAGGTCGCGGCAGGTTTCGCCAAGCTCTGCCTGGCGGGTGATGTCGCGCCAGATGATGCGCAGCTGCTGACGGTTGCGCGCACGGCGCAGGTTACGTGCAAGCTCGTCGTCGCTCTGCGCCGCCTGGGCAGCCGCCGCAATTTGCCCGCGCAGTTCCCCCGGCGCGTAACGCCGCTCCAGCTCACCAGTGGCCAGCAGGTCGAACAGCATGGCTGGCTCGCGCTGGGCCAGGCCAAGGACAAAGTCGCTGGCTGCGGCAACCTGGTCGAATTGTTGCCGGTGCACCGGGGCCCAGGCATTCAGGTCGAGGTCGGGGTGCGCGGCCACTGCATCGTTGAGGAATTGCTGGTTGCGAGCGACCAATGGCTGGAGGGTGGCGGGCAGATCGGACGGCAAAGGCAGGCGCATGGTCTATCCTTGATCGGCGTGAAATAGAAGGGAAAAAGCGGCCAAGGGGAAGCCGGACCACGGTTGGACTGTCGTACAAAAGTTGGAAATAGCTGAAAAAAACGAAAACTTGGCAACAAACATCAAGAAGTACCCGTTCGCGTCACAATGCCAACCACCATGAACGTTTTTCCTCACAAGCCAAGGTGCGACCAAACGTCGCAGAAATGTAGTTTTACTACTACCCATGTCGTGCAAAAGCATGAAATGCGCAAGCAAATGTAGTAAAACTACACGGCGCCGGATGACACCCCGGTAATCCAAGAATTCACGACGTCTGCCCATAAGGCCAGTCGCAATCTCAGGCAATCGATTCTGGTTGCCTTTCCGCCCTGGAGCAAGCCATGCAAGACCTCGATCCAATCGAAACCCAGGAATGGCTGGATGCCCTGGAGTCGGTCCTCGACAAAGAAGGCGAAGACCGCGCTCATTACCTGATGACCCGTATGGGCGAGCTGGCCACCCGCAGTGGCTCCCAGCTGCCGTATGCGATCACCACGCCATACCGCAACACCATCCCTGTCACCCACGAAGCACGCATGCCTGGCGACCTGTTCATGGAACGCCGCATTCGCTCGATGGTGCGTTGGAACGCCTTGGCCATGGTCATGCGCACCAACCTGAAAGACTCGGACCTGGGCGGACACATCTCCAGCTTCGCCTCCAGCGCCACCCTGTACGACATCGGCTTCAACTACTTCTTCCAGGCGCCGACCGAAGAACACGGCGGCGACCTGATCTTCTTCCAGGGCCACGCTTCGCCAGGCGTCTACGCCCGCGCCTTCATGGAAGGCCGCATCAACGAAGACCAGATGAACAACTTCCGTCAGGAAGTGGACGGCAACGGCCTGTCTTCGTACCCGCACCCATGGCTGATGCCTGACTTCTGGCAGTTCCCGACCGTATCGATGGGTCTGGGCCCGATCCAGGCCATCTACCAGGCGCGCTTCATGAAGTACCTGGAAGCCCGTGGCTTCATCCCGGCCGGCAAGCAGAAGGTCTGGTGCTTCATGGGCGACGGCGAGTGCGACGAGCCGGAATCCCTGGGCGCAATCGCCCTGGCCGGCCGCGAGAAGCTGGACAACCTGATCTTCGTCATCAACTGCAACCTGCAGCGCCTCGACGGCCCGGTTCGTGGCAACGGCAAGATCATCCAGGAACTCGAAGGCGTGTTCCGTGGCGGTGGCTGGAACGTCAACAAAGTGGTCTGGGGCCGTTTCTGGGACCCACTGCTGGCCAAGGACACCAACGGTGCCCTGCAGCGCCGCATGGACGAAGTCATCGACGGCGAGTACCAGAACTACAAAGCCAAAGACGGCGCGTACGTTCGTGAGAACTTCTTCAACACCCCAGAGCTCAAGGCCATGGTCGAAGACCTGTCCGACGACGAGATCTGGAAGCTCAACCGTGGCGGCCACGACCCGTACAAGGTCTACGCGGCGTACCACCAGGCTGTGAACCACAAAGAGCAGCCGACCGTCATCCTGGCCAAGACCATCAAGGGTTACGGCACCGGTGCTGGCGAAGCCAAGAACACCGCGCACAACACCAAGAAGGTCGACGTCGACAGCCTGCGTCACTTCCGTGACCGCTTCGACATCCCGGTCAAGGATGCCGACCTGGAGAACCTGCCGTTCTTCAAGCCGGAAGAAGGTTCTGCCGAAGCCAAGTACCTGGCCGAGCGCCGCGCAGCCCTGGGTGGCTTCGTACCACAGCGCCGTGCCAAGAGCTTCAGCGTACCGACCCCATCCCTGGAAACGCTGAAAGCGATCCTGGACGGCTCGGGCGACCGCGAAATCTCCACCACCATGGCCTTCGTGCGTATTCTGGCGCAGCTGGTCAAGGACAAGGAAATCGGCCAGCGCATCGTGCCGATCATCCCGGACGAAGCCCGTACCTTCGGTATGGAAGGCATGTTCCGCCAGCTGGGTATCTACTCGTCGGTCGGCCAGCTCTACGAGCCAGTCGATAAAGACCAGGTGATGTTCTACCGCGAAGACAAGAAGGGCCAGATTCTCGAGGAAGGCATCAACGAAGCCGGCGCCATGTCGTCGTTCATCGCTGCCGGTACCTCGTACAGCTGCCACAACCAGCCGATGCTGCCGTTCTACATCTTCTACTCGATGTTCGGCTTCCAGCGCATTGGCGACCTGGCCTGGGCCGCTGGCGACAGCCGCACCCGTGGCTTCCTGATCGGCGGTACCGCCGGCCGTACCACCCTGAACGGTGAAGGCCTGCAGCACGAAGACGGTCACAGCCACATGATGGCGGGTACCATCCCGAACTGCCGCACCTACGATCCGACCTACGGCTACGAGCTGGCGGTGATCATCCAGGACGGCATGAAGAAGATGACCGAAGAGCAACAGGACATCTTCTACTACATCACCGTGATGAACGAATCCTACCAGCAGCCAGCCATGCCGGCCGGTGTCGAGGAAGGCATCATCAAGGGCATGTACCTGCTGGAAGAAGACACCCGCGAAGCCGCGCACCACGTACAGCTGATGGGCTCCGGCACCATCCTGCGCGAAGTCCGCGAAGCGGCGAAGATCCTGCGTGAAGAGTTCAACGTCGGTGCCGACGTGTGGAGCGTCACCAGCTTCAACGAACTGCGTCGCGACGGCCTGGCCGTAGAGCGCGCCAACCGCCTGAAGCCTGGCCAGAAGCCACAGCAGACCTACGTCGAGCAGTGCCTGAACGGTCGCAAAGGCCCGGTCATCGCCTCCACCGACTACATGAAGCTGTTCGCCGAGCAGATTCGCCAGTGGGTGCCGAGCAAAGAGTTCAAGGTCCTGGGTACCGACGGTTACGGTCGCAGCGACAGCCGCAAGAAGCTGCGTCACTTCTTTGAAGTCGACCGCCACTTCGTGGTACTGGCTGCCCTGGAAGCCCTGGCTGACCGTGGCGAGATCGAACCCAAGGTTGTGGCTGACGCCATCGTCAAGTTCGGCATCGACCCGGACAAGCGCAACCCACTGGACTGCTGAGGAGTATTTTTAAGTGAGCGAACTCATTCGCGTACCTGACATCGGCAGCGGTGAAGGTGAAATCATCGAGCTGTTCGTCAAGGTCGGTGACCGTATCGAGGCTGACCAGAGCCTGCTGACCCTGGAGTCCGACAAGGCCTCCATGGAGATCCCGGCCCCCAAGGCCGGTATCGTCAAGGAGCTGAAGGTCAAGCTGGGCGACCGCCTGAAAGAAGGCGACGAGCTGCTGGTGCTGGAAGTCGAGGGTGCCGCTGCTGCGGCGCCTGAGGCTCCGGCCGCGGCCGCTGCCCCGGCTGCTGCTCCAGCGCCAGCCGCTGAAGCCGCCGCGCCTGCCGCCGCCGCAGCCCCGGCTGCTGCCAGCGTGCAGGACATCCACGTGCCGGACATCGGTTCGTCGGGCAAGGCCAAGATCATCGAAGTGCTGGTCAAGGTCGGCGACACCGTCGAAGCCGACCAGTCGCTGATTACCCTGGAGTCCGACAAGGCCTCCATGGAAATCCCGTCGCCGGCTGCCGGCGTGGTCGAAGAAGTACTGTGCAAGCTGGAAGACGAAGTCGGCACTGGCGACCTGATCTTCAAGCTGAAAGTCGCGGGCGCTGCCGCGGCTGCTGCGCCGGCACCTGCTGCTGCACCGGCGCCAGCCAAGGCTGAGGCTGCTCCAGCCGCCGCGCCTGCCGCTGCTGCCCCTGCTGCTGCCCCTGCACCGGCTGCTACCGCACCAGCTGCTGGCAACAACGCCAAGGTTCACGCAGGCCCGGCCGTTCGTCAGCTGGCCCGTGAATTTGGTGTCGAGCTGGGCGCAGTGGCTGCCACCGGCCCGCACGGCCGTATTCTGAAGGAAGACGTGCAGGTTTACGTCAAGGCGATGATGCAAAAGGCCAAGGAAGCCCCGGCAGCCGCCGGTGCAACCGGTGGTGCTGGCATCCCGCCGATCCCGGTAGTGGACTTCAGCAAGTTCGGTGAAGTGGAAGAAGTGGCCCTGACCCGCCTGATGCAGGTCGGTGCCGCCAACCTGCACCGCAGCTGGCTGAACGTGCCACACGTTACCCAGTTCGACTCCGCCGACATCACCGAGCTGGAAGCCTTCCGCGTTGCGCAGAAGGCCGTGGCCGAAAAAGCTGGCGTGAAGCTGACCGTGCTGCCACTGCTGCTCAAGGCCTGCGCCTTCCTGCTCAAGGAACTGCCGGACTTCAACAGCTCGCTGGCACCAAGCGGCAAAGCCATCATCCGCAAGAAGTACGTGCACATCGGCTTCGCCGTGGACACCCCGGACGGCCTGCTGGTCCCTGTGATCAAGAACGTCGACCAGAAGAGCCTGCTGCAACTGGCTGCCGAAGCCGCTGCACTGGCCGAGAAGGCGCGCACCAAAAAGCTGTCGGCCGACGACATGCAAGGTGCCTGCTTCACCATCTCCAGCCTCGGCCACATTGGCGGCACCGGCTTCACGCCGATCGTCAACGCGCCTGAGGTGGCTATCCTGGGCGTCTCCAAGGCGACCATGCAGCCAGTGTGGGATGGCAAGGCCTTCCAGCCGAAGCTGATGCTGCCGCTGTCGCTGTCCTACGACCACCGTGTGATCAACGGCGCTGCCGCCGCGCGCTTCACCAAGCGCCTGGGCGACGTGCTGGGCGATATCCGCACCATGCTGCTGTAAGGCAGCCCGCTGCCCCTCCTTGCGAGGGGCAGTACCCTTTTCGAGCTGCCACGCTCGTACCTCAACCCCGTCAATTGGCGGGGCTTTTTTTGCCTGGAAAAAGCTGGGAGGGCTTCGCCCTCCATCGCGACACAAGGCCGCTCCTACAAGGCGATCACGGTTCCCTGTAGGAGCGGCCTTGTGTCGCGATGGGCCGCAAAGCGGCCCCAAAATCTCCAGCCAAACTACAGAATCGGCCACGTCAGCCGATAACCTGTCCACAGCATCAAGCATGGCCGCTTGCCAGCCCTCGGGACATGATGCAACCTTGCCGAATCCGCCGCCGCTACAAGGCCGCGCTCCCTGTTCAAGCGAGTCTTCGATGAAAAGCCAACCCGATGCCGCCAGCCGTGTGGCGGCCGAGGTCGTCACGCCGTTACCCGTGCCCTCGCGGCTCGGTATGCTGCGTTTCGAAAGGCTCAACGAAGCCACCTGGTCCATGCTCTACCTTGACCCGGCCTGCGAGCGCCAGTTTGGCCTGCACGCCGCCGACCTGTGTGCCCTGGTGGACGCGCCCTACGCCAGCCTGATGGAGCCAGAGGCCCGCTACCGGCTGCACGACGAGATCCAGCTGCAACTGGCCCAGCGCGGCTACTACCGCGTGCGCTACTCCCTGCACACGCCAACCACCTCGCTGCGCCTGCTGGAAACCGGTGAAGCCTACAAGCAGCACAACCGCCAGCTGTTGCGCGGTTACCTGAGCGTGCTCGACGACCAGCCCGACGACGCAGGCGAGAGTGCCAGCGACCTGGAGTCGCGCAACAACCGCCTGCAACTGGCCCTGCAACTGAACCAGCGTGCCCAGCAGGAACAACTGGAACACCTGGAGCGGGTACGCGGCCAGCAGGACCTGATCCTGCGCCTGGCGCGCCAGCGCTACAGCGCCGAGAACTCCCTGCTGGAAGCCGCCCAGCTGATCACCCAGAGCGCCTGCGAAATTTACAAGGTCGACAGCGCCAGCATCTGGCATCTGGACGACCAGCGCCTGGAACCGATCACCGCGTGGTACCGCGACGCGCAGGAGCATCGCCAGCCCGAAGCCATCGATGCCAGCCGCTTCCCCGATTACCTCGAGGCGCTGCACGCCAGCCGCGCCATCGACGCCCACAACGCCGGCCACGACCCGCGCACCCGCGCCCTGACGCAAAGCCTGCGCCCCGAAAACAAGGCCATGCTCGATGCCAGTATCCGCGTCGATGGCCAGGTGGTCGGCGTGCTGTGCCTGGAGCAGAGCGGCCAGCCTCGGGCCTGGCAATCGGACGAGATTGCCTTTGCCGGCGAGCTGGCCGACCAGTTCGCCCAGGTCATCACCAACCACAACCGGCGCGCTGCGGCCAGCGCATTGCACCTGTTCCAGCGTGCGGTGGAGCAAAGCGCCAGCGCCTTCCTGCTGGTCAATCGCGATGGCCGGGTGGAGTACGTCAACCCAAGTTTCACCGCCATCACCCAGTACAGCACCGACGAAGTGCAAGGCCGCCAGCTGGGCGAGCTGCCGGCACTGGAAAACCTGAGCGAACTGCTGTTCGACTCGCCCTCCAGCCTGGCCATGGGCAATAGCTGGCAGGGCGAGTTCAAGAGCCGGCGCAAGAACCTGGAGCCCTACTGGGGCCAGTTGTCGATTTCCAAGGTGTACGGCGACAACCGTGAGCTGACCCATTACATCGGCATCTACGAAGACGTCACCCAGACCAAGCTGGCCCAGCAGCGCATCGAGCGCCTGGCCTACACCGACAACCTGACCAACCTGGGCAACCGCCCGGCGTTCATCCGCAGCCTGGACGAGCGCTTTGTGCGTGATGGCGAAAGCGCGATGTGCCTGCTGCTGGTAGACATCGACAACTTCAAGCGCATCAACGACAGCCTCGGCCACCAGACCGGCGACAAGCTGCTGATCAGCCTGGCCCGGCGCCTGCGCAACAGCCTGCACAGCGGTGGCATCCTGGCGCGCTTTGCCAGTAACGAGTTCGCCGTGCTGCTCGATGACACCAGCCTGGAAGATGGCCAGGGCGTTGCGCTGCAGTTGCTGAGCACACTCGACAAGCCGATGTTCGTCGACAACCAGCTGATCAACGTCACCGCCTCGGTAGGCCTGGCTTGTGCACCGCTGCACGGCGTCGACCCCGCCAGCTTGATGAAAAACGCCGGCCTTGCGCTGCACAAGGCCAAGGCCAACGGCAAGCATCAGGTACAGGTGTTTACCGAGGTGCTGAACGCCGAGGCCAGCTACAAGCTGTTCGTCGAGAACAACCTGCGCCGCGCCCTGACCCAGAACGAGCTGGAGGTGTTCTACCAGCCCAAGATCTGCCTGCGCAGCGGCCGCCTGCTGGGGCTGGAGGCATTGCTGCGCTGGAACCACCCCGAGCGCGGCATGATCCGCCCGGACCAGTTCATCAGCGTGGCAGAAGAAACCGGCCTGATCATACCCATCGGCAAGTGGGTGGTACGCCAGTCGTGCCGCATGAGCAAGCAACTGCGCGAGGCCGGCCTGGGCAACCTGCACGTGGCCATCAACCTGTCGCCCAAGCAGTTTTCCGACCCGGACCTGGTGGCGTCGATCAGCAGCATCCTCAAGGAGGAAGCCCTGCCCCCGCACTTGCTGGAGCTGGAACTTACCGAGGGCCTGCTGCTGGAAGCCAGCGAAGACACCCACCGCCAGCTGGACGAGCTCAAGGCCCTGGGCCTGACCCTGGCCATGGACGACTTCGGTACCGGTTATTCGTCGCTGAGCTACCTGAAGAAGTTTCCGATCGACATACTCAAGATCGACCGCAGCTTCATCAACGAAATCCCCGACAACCAGGACGACATGGAAATCACCTCGGCGGTGGTGGCCATGGCCCACAACCTCAAGCTGAAGGTGGTGGCCGAGGGTATCGAGACGCCGGAGCAGCTGGCGTTCCTGCGTCGGCACCGCTGCGATGTGGGCCAGGGCTACCTGTTCGACCGGCCGATTCCCGGGCGCGAGCTGGCCGAGCGGCTGAAGCGTTATCCGCGCGGACCAGTGGCCTGACAGCGGCGTAATCCTCGGGCACTATAGAACCTATTCGGGCCCTATCGCCGGCAAGCCAGCTCCCACAGGGACCGCACAGGTTTCCAGACCTGTGATATCCCTGTGGGAGCTGGCTTGCCGGCGATGGCCCCAACACCTATCCCACTGAATAAACACAGAGGAACGGCCATGGTCCTGCGTTCGGAAATCCTGGTGAACAAAAACGTCCTGCCAACTGCGGAACAGGCCCTGCCTGGCCGCGAAACGCCAATGAGCCTGCCCGAGTTCCACTACGTGTTCGAAGGCACCCCGCTGCTCGGCCCCTTCTTCGAAGGCGCCATCGACTTCGCCATCTTCGGCCTGGGTTGCTTCTGGGGCGCAGAGCGGCGCTTCTGGCAGCGTGAAGGTGTGGTGAGCACCGTGGTCGGCTACGCCGGCGGCATCACCCCCCACCCTACCTACGAAGAAGTCTGCTCGGGCCTGACCGGCCACACCGAAGTGGTGCTGGTGGTGTTCGACAAGGACAAGGTCAGCTACCGCGAGCTGCTGGCGATGTTCTGGGAACTGCACAACCCGACCCAGGGCATGCGCCAGGGCAACGACGTCGGCACCCAGTACCGCTCGGCCATCTACTGCACCAGCCCTGAACAGCTGGACCAGGCCAGGGCCAGCCGCGACGCCTTCCAGGCGGAACTGAACAAGGCCGGCTTCGGTGAAATCACCACCGAGATCGACCAGGCACCGACCGTCTACTTCGCCGAGGCCTACCACCAGCAGTACCTGGCCAAGAACCCGCAAGGCTACTGCGGCATCGGCGGCACCGGTGTATGCCTGCCACCCAGCCTGCAGGGCAACTGAACCATGGCCACGATGACCCTGTTCCACTCACCATTGTCGCCTTTCGTGCGCAAGGTCATGGTGGTGCTGCACGAGACCTCGCAGCTTGAGCGTGTAAAGCTGCAAGCGGTAAACATCAGCCCGGTGAGCGGCGACCCGCAGCTTAACCAGGACAACCCGATCGGCAAGATCCCGGCCCTGCGCCTGGACGACGGCACTGTGCTGCATGACAGCCGGGTGATCTGCGAATACCTAGACCTGCAACACGTCGGCCTGCCGCTGCTGCCCCGTGAAGGCTCGGCGCGCTGGCGACGCATGACGCTGGTGTCGCAGGCCGATGCGATCATGGATGCAGCAGTGTCGTCGCGCTATGAAAGCTTCCTGCGGCCAGAAGACAAACGCTGGGATGGCTGGTTGCAGGCGCAGGGTGACAAGATCCGCCGTAGCCTGGCCAACCTGGAGCAGGAGCACCTGCCCGAGCTGGTGTCCGGGTTCGACCTGGCGGCGATTGGCGTGGCCTGTGCGCTGGGGTATCTGGATTTGCGTCAGCCGGAGTTTGGCTGGCGTGAACGCCAGCCAGGCCTGGCGGCATGGTATGCCGAGGTGGCCAAGCGGCCGTCGATGGTCGCCACATCTCCAGTGGCCTGACAGGGCCTCTTCGCGGGCACGCCCGCTCCCACAGGTAGAGTGCTGTGGGAGCGGGCGTGCCCGCGAAAGCTTCACCTAGGTAATGCAGGAAACAGCTGCCCAATCCTGAGGGCCAGCGACCGCCCGATTTCTCTGTCCTCCCTCATGCCGACCTCCCCACCCGCGCCCAGTCCAGCCGCCGGGTCAGCACCATGAACACCCCCAGCAAACCAAAGCACAGCAGCGACCCCATCAGCAGCGCATAGTCCTCGGCACTCAACAGCCCGTAGAGCATCGCATACAGCGCCGCCAGCCCCGCCGCAAACCCAACCCCTCGCCCCAGGCTGCGCAACACATGGCTCAGGTAGAAGCCGATCAGCAGCACACACGCCGAAGCCGACAGCCCGTAGGCCAGGCCAAAGCCTAAGTGCTCGGACAACGACAACAGCAGCAGGTAGAAGAACGCCAGCGCCACGCCCACCAGGATGTACTGCACCGGGTGCACACTCAGGTTTTTCAGCACCTCGAACAGGAAGAAGCCGGCAAAGGTCAGCGCGATGAACAATAACGCGTATTTGATCGCCCGCTCACTCTTCAGGTACTGGTCCACCGGGTCGACAAAGCTCACGCCGAAGCTGCGCTCGCTGAAGTCTTCGCACTGGCCGGCGGTGGCACATTGGCGCAGGGCATCTTCGAGGTTGGTGGCGAAGAACGACGTCTGCCAGTGGGCGCTGAAGCCTTGCGCATCGATGTCGCGGCGGTTGGGCAGATAGCTGCCGACGAAGCTCGGGTGCGGCCAGTTGGCACGCATGTCCACGCTGCTGGTGCGGCCCACCGGCACGATGTGCAACTGGCCGGTGCCTTGCAAAGCAAGGTCGAAGCCGTAGCTGAATTCCCGTGCCTGCATACCGTCCAGCCCCGGCAGGCTGGCATGCACGCCACCGCGCATCCAGTCGAGCTGGGTGCCTGCCTCGAACGGCACCTTGTGCTCGTCCATGCTCAGTTCCAGGCCATTCTCGATGCCGCGGATATCGCTGATGCCCACCACCAGGAAGGGTTTGTCGAAGCGGTAGTCGTCGAAGTCCTTGTCGATGCCCCAACGCACCGGGAGCTTGAAGCGGCCGCTGATACGTCCCTTGGCGTGGAACAGCCGGGCCTGGTAGATACCGCGGGCACGCAGTTCGGTGTCCACGCCCAGGTCGGCGGCGAAGGTTTCCGGCAGGAAGTACAGGTGGCCGGCAACGGTGCTGGTTTCCTGGGTGCGCTCGCCGTCCTTTTCGATCCAGCGGCGCTGGTACTTGCGGTACGGCACCACCAGCAGCGGGCCGCTGAGCTGTTGGTCGAAGCTGGCACTTTGGGCGATGTCGCGCAGCACGTTGTCACGCAGGGCCTGGCGTTCATCGATCAGGCCGTTGATCAGCAGCAGCGGAATGAGCAGCAGCAATATGAGCACGGCGATCATGCCGAGTTTGTAACCGAGGGTCTTGTTCATTGGGGCCTCCAGTGGCAGTGGGCGCAGTGTCTGCGCCTTGCGTGGAGGCTTTGGGGAGCTTGTGTGGAGATCGTGTGTACTTTCAAGGGCCAAATCGCCGGCAAGCCAGCTCCCACAGGTCCAGCACAAGGCCGGAAACCTGCGCAGTACCTGTGGGAGCTGGCTTGCCGGCGATGGGCTGCAAAGCAGCCCCGGCTATCTCAGCTGATACGCCGCACCGGCAGCCACAACCGCACCCGCACCCCGCCATCGACGTTATCCACCGCCAACGACCCGCCATGCAGTTGCATCACCTCGGCCACAAAATTCAGCCCCAGCCCGGTGCTCTTGCGCCCGCTCCCCGGCCGCGGCAGCGAGTAGAACCGCTCGCTGACCCGTCCGATGGCATACGCCGGTATCGCCTGCCCCTGGTTGAACAGGCTCAATGCTACCCGCTCGCCATCGCGCTCCAGGTCAAACAGCAGTGCGCCACCGGCGGGGGTGAAATCCAGTGCGTTATCCAGCAGGTTGGCCAGCGCCTGGCGCATCAGGAACGGATCACACAGCAAACGCAAACCCGCCGGCACCCGCTGACGCACGTGCAAACCAGCGCCTTCGATCCGCGCCCCATGGGCCAGCAGCAACTCGTCCACCAGCGCCGCCAGCGCCACCTGCTGTTCATCCTCCAGGGCCTGCATCTGCTCGACCCTGGCCAGGTTGAGCAGGCGCTCGACCATCTGCTGCAAGCGCTCGCTCTCGCGCTCGATATTGCCAGCAAAGCGCGCGCGCTGGTCGGCGGGCATGCCCTCGTCCTGCAACAGCTCGCAAGCCCCACGGATGGCCGCCAGCGGGCTTTTCAGCTCGTGAGTCAAAGTATGCACATAGCGCTCGACATAAGCCTTGCCCTCCAGCTGGGTGCGCATGCGTTCCACCGCCTGGGCCAGGTGCGCCAGTTCGCCGCCCTTGTAGTGCGGCAACGCAGCCCGCTCACCCTCACTGACCGCCTGGGCATAACGCGCCAGCCGGCGCAGCGAGCGCGCCAGCCACCACGACAGCGCCGCGCCAATCAGCAAGCCCAGGCCGATCAGCCCCAGGCCCAGCGTGAGCAGGCGCTGCTCGGAACGGTCGATGTACGGCTGCAGCGAGCTATTGGGTTTGGCCACGGTGACCACGCCGATGACCTTGCCGTCGTCGATGATCGGTGCGCCAACGTGCATCACCGAGGTGCTTTCATCATTGGGGTCGCTGCGGGTGGAGCGGGCGCCGTACTGGCCGCGCAGGGTCAGCAGCACGTCATTCCACTGCGAGTAATCCTTGCCTAGCGCCTCACCGCTGGAGTCCAGCAGCACGATGCCCTTGGCGTCAGTCACATAGATGCGGTGGCTGACCTGGTTCTTGGCCAGGCCCCAGATCTGCGCGCCAGGGCTGCGCGAGCCGTAGGCCTTGAGTACTTGTGGCAGGCGGCTCTGGTTCAAGGTGCCGGCCTTGACGTCATCGCGCAGGATCTCGGCCAGCAGGTTGGCGGTGTCGACCAGTGTTTCTTCGGAAGACTGGCGTACCACCGGGCGTATCTGTTCACGCACCGTGTTGAGCAGAAAGTAGCCCGCCAGGCCGACGAACAGGAAGTACACCAGGAAGATCCGGATGCCCAGGCGCATCAGGCATCGTCCGGGCTGTAGCTGTAGCCGAGGCCGCGGTGGGTCTGGATCGGCTCGGCGTCACCCGCGACCTGGCGCAGCTTGGCGCGTAGGCTTTTGATATGGCTGTCGATGGTGCGCTCGTACCCTGCGTCGGAGGCCACCCCCAGGGCATCAAGCAGCTGTTCTCGGCTGAACACCCGCTGCGGCTGCTCCAGCAGCGATTGCAGCAGGCGAAATTCATGGCGGGTCAGCGTGAGTGGCTGGCCGCGATAAGTGATCTGCATGCGCAGGGTGTCGAGCTGGAACAACGCCGTATCGGTGGCCGGGTCGGCCCTGGGGCCCATGCGCTTGAGGATCGCCCGCACCCGCGCCGCCACTTCTCGCGGGCTGAAGGGTTTGACCACGTAGTCGTCGGCACCGATTTCCAGGCCCACCACCCGGTCGATTTCACCGTCACGGGCGCTGAGGAACATCACCGGCACCTCGCTGAAACGGCGCAATTGCCGGCAGGTTTCGAAGCCACTGATGTCGGGCAGGCCGATGTCGAGGATGATCAGGTCGGCCGGGCGCTGGCGCTGCTGGTCGAGGGCGGCGCTGCCCAGGGTCACCCATTCGGTGGTGTGGCCGTCGGCCTGCAGGGCGTAGATCAGAGTGTCGGCGATGGCGGCTTCGTCTTCGACGATAAGAATATGGGGCATGGATGCGCGGCCTGTGCAGATGTCGATGGCGACGCACTATTGTGTAGGAGCGGCCTTGTGTCGCGAAAGGGCCGCAGAGCGGCCCCGGCAATGTCTGCTTCAGCGCTGAGATCATGGGGCCGCTTTGCGGCCCATCGCAGGCAAGCCAGCTCCTACAAGTACTGCATAGCCCTCGAGAGCAGCGCTATCCTGTGGGAGCGGGCGTGCCCGCGAAGGGGCCGGTGCAGGCATCCCGAATCAGCAGTCAGGCTTGCCAGCGGTAAACTTCTTCGCCGGGTTGACCGCCGCCTTGAACTCGCGCAGCGCCTTGGACCCCACCAGCAGCGGGTAGTTGAAGCTGCTGCGGTCCACAAGGTTCACTTCAACGGTGCGCTTCACATCACCCAGGCACAGCTCCAGGTCCACCACCGGGCGCTTGGAAATTTCCGGCGCATCGCCCTCTTCCTCCTCATCGGCACGGCCCTTGATCTTGCTGATGCGCGAGACCTTATGCTCGTACACCTTGC
This sequence comes from Pseudomonas sp. BP01, assembly GCF_022760795.1. Taxonomy (NCBI): domain Bacteria; kingdom Pseudomonadati; phylum Pseudomonadota; class Gammaproteobacteria; order Pseudomonadales; family Pseudomonadaceae; genus Pseudomonas; species Pseudomonas sp. BP01. Next base: position 3,146 of record NZ_JAFBKA010000019.1, on the reverse strand, counting down.
CGTCCGAGTCCTTGGTCGCCAGGCGGAAACGTACCCACTCGTCGCCATCGCGGCTGAACAGCTCGATGTCCTTGGCCGACAGCGACGCGGTGAAAGCACCGGTGTCCATCTTGGCCTTCAGGGTTTCGCCCAACTCGGGCAGGGCGATGTTCTCGTACCGGCCGTAGATCGTAGGTTCGGCGGCCATTACTGGCAGCGCCAACAGTGACAACATGGCAAACAGAGATTTCACAAGCAGGCTTCCTTGAGAAGGGTCAGTGCTTAGACTGCACTGGCAGGATAGGTTCGCTGTCACAAGCCTAATCAACATAATGTGAAACATTTGTTGCCGCCGCAGGGCATTGGACATTTGGCGTAGGCCACTGCCCTGCTTATCATTGCCAGCCGTTTATTTCCCACAACAAGAGTCTCTTTATGCGTCGCCTGCTGACCGGCATTCTTACTACCACCCTGCTGCTGCTCAACACTGTGGTGTTGATCTGCCCGCTGCTGGTCTTTGCCCTGCTCAAGCTGGTGTTACCGGGCCGTGGCCGCGACTATGCCTCGTGGGCAGTGATGTGGGTGGCCGAAACCTGGTCGGAAATCGACAAGGCCATCTTCGCCCTGTGCATTCCTACAAAGTGGGACATCCGCGGCGTCGAGAACCTGCGTAAGGACACCTCCTACCTGGCGGTAAGCAACCACCAGAGCTGGGTCGACATCCCCGCGTTGATCGAAAGCCTCAACCGCCGCACGCCGTTCTTCAAGTTCTTCCTGAAGAAAGAGCTGATCTGGGTGCCACTGCTGGGCCTGGCCTGGTGGGGGCTGGATTACCCGTTCATGAAGCGCTACAGCAAGGCGTTTCTGGAAAAGCACCCCGAGCTCAAGGGCAAGGACCTGGAAATCACCAAGGCGGCCTGCGAGCTGTTCAAACGCCAGCCGGTGACCGTGGTGAACTACCTGGAGGGCACCCGGTTTACCGAAGCCAAGCGCCAGGAACAGCAGTCGCCGTATCGCTACCTGCTCAAGCCCAAGGCTGGCGGCGTGGCGTTTGTGCTGGCGGCATTGGGTGAACAACTGGATGCCCTGCTGGACGTGACCATCGTGTACCCCGGCAACCAGGCACCGGGGTTCTGGGCGTTGCTCAATGGCAGCATTAGCCGGGTGATTATCGACATTCAAGTGCGAGAGCTGGACCCGGCATTGTGGGCGGGGGATTACGAGAATAACCCCGAGTTCCGGCAGACCGTACAGGCCTGGGTGAACCAGCTGTGGTCGGCGAAGGACCAGCGGATCGAGCAGCTTAAGGCCGAAATGGGCTGATATGTTTATCGTCTGACCTGGCCTCTTCGCGGGTAAACCCGCTCCCACAGGGAGGGCGCCGCACTCAAAGGCAGTGCAGTACCTGTGGGAGCGGGTTTACCCGCGAAGAGGCCAGAACAGGCAAAGCACAATCCCCATTAAAACCCAGGCTAATAATCAACATTAGGATTACTTCTTTGTCACACCCCACCTAAGTGGATAAAAATCGATCAAAGCACAATTACAAAAAGCCTGGATCGATCAATGGCCAACCAACCTAGCTCTACCCCCGCCCAGCTTCGCCGTGTCCTCGGCCTGCCCGCCCTGGTGTTCTTCGGCCTGGTCTACATGGTCCCGCTGACCATCTTCACCACATACGGCATCGTCACCGAACTCACTGGTGGGCGCACAGCCGGCGCCTACCTTGTCACCCTGGTGGCCATGCTGTTTACCGCAGCGTCCTACAGCTTCATGGTCAAACGCTTCCCGGTGGCGGGCTCGGCATATTCCTACACCAACATGGCCTTCGGCCCCAACATCGGCTTCCTCGCCGGCTGGTCGCTGCTGCTCGACTACCTGTTTCTGCCGATGATCAACTACCTGCTGATCGGCCTGTTCCTCAACATCGCCTTCCCGGCAGTGCCCGCCTGGGCCTTCGTGCTCGCCTGCATCGCCCTGGTGACAGTGCTGAACGTGGTCGGCATCAACTCGGTGGCCAAGACCAGCAACCTGATCGTCGGCGCGCAGATCGTGTTCATCGGCGTGTTTGTCGCGCTGTCCTGCCAAACGCTAGCCGGCCAGCCGCTCGACCTGCTATCGCCGCTGCTGGGTGACGGCAGCAAACCGGGCTTCGGCCACCTGATGGCTGGCGCGGCGGTGCTGTGCCTGTCGTTCCTGGGCTTCGACGCTGTGTCGACCCTGGCCGAAGAATGCCGCGACGCTCGCCGCGATGTGCCACGGGCGATCATCCTCACCACCCTGTTTGCCGGCTTGCTGTTCACCCTGCTGGCCTATGTCAGCCAACTGGTGCTGCCAGGCAGCAGCTTCGCCAACGCCGATGCAGCGGCCAACGAAGTGATGTTCAAGGCTGGCGGGCAGTTCCTTACCAACTTCTTCACCGCCGCTTATGTTGCAGGCAGCCTGGGTTCGGCGCTGGCCTCGCAGGCGGCGGTGTCGCGCATCCTGTTCACCATGGGCCGCGACAACGTGCTGCCACGGCGCAGCTTTGGCTACCTGTCGCCGCGCTTTGGCACGCCGGTGTTCGCTATCTTGCTGGTGTCGGCGTTCTCGCTACTGGCGCTGGTGATCGACTTGGCTACCCTCGCCTCGCTGATCAGCTTTGGTGCGCTGGTGGCGTTCTCGGCGGTGAACCTGGCGGTGGTGAAGACGCATCTGATGGATGATGCCAGCCAGCGTAATGCCAAGGGGCTGCTGAACTATGGCGTGGTGCCGCTGGTGGGGTTGGCGCTGACACTGTGGCTGTGGACCAGCCTGTCCGCGCTGACGCTGGTGATTGGTCTGTGCTGGTTTGCGCTGGGGTTGGCCTATCTGGCGACACTGACTGCCGGCTTCCGCCGCCCGATGAGACTAGTGGACTTCACCGAAGCCGCCTGAAACGGCGACGAGTACTGACAATTCTGCTAGTTGCACGCACCCTCGCAAACCTCAAGACTTAAGGCATACCCGTCTTGCGAGATCAGACACTATGTACGTTCCGCGCGCCTACAGCCCTTATGGGCTGAATCGCCCCTGGTTTCCTAGACACTCTCCAAGCTCAGGAAATAGCGTTTCTCATACTCTACTGGAGACAGCTGCATAGCACTGCTGTGTCGACGTTTTGGGTTATAGAACATCTCGATGTAATC